>JAFCDB010000001.1 GCA_017609885.1 Candidatus Pacearchaeota archaeon | reverse complement strand
TTTCATATCCGTTTCCCGAAGTGTGTATATTTATCTTCTTTGTATTAGCATTTGGCATACAATAATGTAGCCTCGTCTATATATAAATCTTTCGGGAATACGGACTTTTAGTGTGAATGCCCCCGCCGGGACTCGAACCCGGGTCAGAGCCTATCTCCCAAGCTCGCTCGATATCGAAGCTCTTATTTGACTCGCGAACTCACTCGACGAAAGGGCTCTATGCTTGACCACTACACCACAGGGGCATTTAGAATTAAATTCAAAAATAGTTTTTAAAACTTCCTCTTTTATTTTTCTGGGATAATTATCCAAGCAAGCAGATAGGCAATAAGTCCTGGTAAAAACCAAGTGAATATAACTATTAAAATCCACAAAAGTCTTACAAGTGTTGGATCTATGTTTGCAAATTCTCCGATGCCACCACAAACTCCTCCGAGCATTCTGTCTTTTTTGCTTCGATATAATCTTTTAGGTTTTGCCATGGTTAATTTAATTAAATTTGGTTTTTAAATTTTCACATAAATTCCTGAATCATTGGTTAAATAAAATAATTTCTGTATCTCCCAAATCTATTTGGTTCAAAATGAGCCCGCCCGGATTTGAACCGGGGACCTCTGGCTCTCTTAGACATCACCTCAAGAGAGCAATAACCCTAACAGATTAACGCCATATAAGACCAGCGCTCTGACCTGACTGAGCTATGGGCTCATCAGAAAATTAATGAGTTCGCATATTTAAATGTTGCTTAAATTATTGTCACTCATTAGGGCACAGATAAATTTAAAAACGAAAAAAATATCTAAAGAGTATGGAAGACGAAACTAATACACAAGAAGAACAACCAGAAGAATCTGAAGAAAAAACTGAAGAAGCTCCTGAAGAAAAAACTGAAGAAGCTCCTGAAGAAAAAACTGAAGAAGCTCCTGAAGAAAAAACTGAAGAAGCTCCTGAAGAAAAAACTGAAGAATCTGAAGAAGATACTTCTGAAGATGAAGAAAAAAAAGAAGAAGAGGAATCTTCTGAGTAATAACTAAATTTATTTTTCTTTTATTTTTTATTTTTTATTTTTTATTTATCAATTAGTTCTAAAATTACTCGATTATTTTCTTCGTTAATTTCTTGGATGGAATTTTCATAGTCAATTGAGAAAATCAATTTTTTGAGAGAGCGAGGAACTCTTAAATTCTCGACTTTTAGAATTTTTCCTTTTCCTATTTCAAAACTTTCCAGAGAGTATGTTTTTAATTCATCGTTATCTTGAGATGTTAGAAGAAGAGTTGTGTCTTGTGACTGTTCTAGCCCTTGATTTAAAATAACTGCCTCAAAATTTAGATACCTTCCTTTTTTAGATGCATTGACATTTGTAAATACAAGATCTGGGAGTGAAGGATCTTGATAAAGTTTTGCAATTTTGTCGACGATTTCAGAAGTTATTTTTTGTTCACAATAAGAAACTGGATACATAATTGAACTTTCATTTGAAGAATGTTTGAATCCCAAAGCATGCAAGATTTCATGTATTGCAATTATTGGGTTTTCGCATTGGTTTTCTTTATATAAAAAAATTGTTCCGTTGAAAATTATTTGGTAATTTTGATTATCTAAAATATAATTTGGGCCACCTTCGCCGGCAATAAAGTATTCACTTTCAGTTTGTTCAAAATTGTCTGAACAAGTTGCAATTATTTGTCCGTTTGCAGGAATTTCAAGAAATTCTAATACTGTTTCTTCGGCGAGAATTTCAAATGCATTTTTTGTTGACTCTATTTTTGAAGATTCGCAACTATCAATAGAGAAAGTTATTTGCTTTTTTGGGAATCTTATGTTTGGATAAAAAAGCATTCCCTCAGGATAATCTTCGGTAATTGTATCATCTACTATTGAAATGTTTTTTCTTTCTGTTATTTTGAAAAATTGTTCTTCAGAAATATATAAATCATAAATGAAAAATCCTGCGATTGATAAAATTGCTATCCAAACCAGCGAGATAATTATAATTAATTCAAACCTTGCTTTTTTTAACATGGGAAGGAAAAGAAAAGAGAGATTATAAATTTAATGAATTTCTTAATTTTGTCATTTGTTCTGATGTCTTGTTTGTCCTGATTTCAAAGCTCTTTAAAGAGTATCGGAATTAATTGAAGGAAAATGATAAACGGCGTCAGAAAATATTTTTAAAACTTTTAATTAAGATTTTGCAGTTTCATATTTTGTATTCTAACTAATTTATCAAATTACTTCCTAAAAAGAATAGCACTTTTTAATATATGTTTTGTTATAGGGGTTTCCACCTATCTGTTTTTTTAGTTTAACATGGTCCCACCCAGAATTGAACTGGGGAATACTCGATGTAAGCGAGTCAGTTTGCCACTAGCTTATAGGACCTTGATTTAAAAAACTATTTCTATGTTAAAAATGTTTCTATTCTGTGATTTTAGAAGTTGCACAATATTTTTAAGTCACGATTTTTTATGATAATCATGTAAGGTATCTATGCGTGGGTAGTTTATATCGTGATACAAAATCACTCAAGAAATTACCCTCTCGACACTGCGTGGGTAGTTTAATGGTTAGAATTTCTCGTTGCCAACGAGGAGACCCGGGTTCAACTCCCGGTCCGCGCATAATTATTTCGGGAGGAGAACTCAAGGGTTTCGTTCGAAACTGGGATTTCGGACGACGGAGAACAAAGTGACCAACGATGAGCAATTTCGCGAGTGGGAGTCACAATGGTTTAAAGAGGCGAGCGGAATTGGGAGCACCGGCCCGCGCATCTAAACAAAATAAACAATAACTAAAACAACAGCTGCAATAATCAGCTCAATTAAACCAACTTTCCTAAAATAAGATATTTTCTTTTTTGTAAAAAATTTTAACATAATTTTTATTTGGTTAGGAGCAACTATTGCAAATAACCCCTCAAGTAATGCAAGCACTGCAATTGTTGCAATGATTATTTTGATTGCCATTACATTGCCTCCTTGCAAGGCTCACAAAGCATTTGCCCGTCAATTTCCTCAAGAATATCAAAATTACCACAGTCTTCGCAAGGCGCTTCTATAAATTCTCCTTTTATCGCCGACTTGCTCCTTTTTATCTTTCCCCATTCCTCTCTAATTCTTCCAGATTCTTTAATTGATTCAAGCAATGCAGGCCTAAATCTCAGCATATCTTTTTGGGTAATATAGCCAATTATTTTCTTATTTGACATTACAGGCAGTCTTCTCACTTTTTTCTTTTTCATTTTTTGGAATGCTTCATCAAGACTTGCTTCTGGGCGGATTGATATTATTTTTTTTGTTGCAATGTCTTTTGCTTGTATTTCATTTAGGTCCCTGCCTTTTTTCTTTGACAAAGCCCAAACAATATCTTTTTCAGTAAGAATTCCTTTTATTTCGTCGCCCTCTTTAATAACAATACTTCCAACTCTTTTTTTTATCATCGTCCTTGCGCAATCAATTATCGAACAATCAGATTTCAAATTAATAAAATTCCGCGTCATCACATCCCCGACTCTTATCTTTTCTGTCATTTTATTTTTAGGTTCGAATTATTTAAATATACTTCTATTAACTCTTGAGGAGTATTTGATTTTTGAAGTTTTAGTAATATTTAAATATTGTTGTTATTTGATTATATCATGGCTGAAAAGGATAAAATCACAACTGAAAAAGTAAAGAGATCGGGAATTTTTAACTTCAAAGATACTTATCAATTTATTTACCGTTGGTTAACAGAGGAAAATTATGATGTTGAGGAGTTAAAGTATATTGAGACAGTTAAGGGAGAATCTAAAGATATTGAAATTAAGTGGAAGGCGACGAAGGAAGTTTCTGATTATTTTAAGAATGAGATGAAATTGGGTTGGAGGATTCTTGGTCTGAAGAATGTTGAGGTTGAGAAAAATGGTAAGCGGGAAAAAATGAATGATGGAAGTTTTGAGGTTAAAATTGATGGGAGTCTTATTCGAGATTATCAAGGGAAGTGGGATAAGAGTCCAATGATGAAATTTTTAAGGGGAGTTTATGACAGGTATATAATTAAAGGGACTTGGGAAGGTTATGAAACGAAACTTTTTGGAGATATGGAGGATTTGGCTGAACAAATCAAAGCTTTTTTAACAATTGAGGGGATGAAATAACTTAATCATCAAAATCTTTATATATGCAACGGGTTTTACTTTTTGATGAATTTGAAAAGAGGACTATTCCCTGGAGTTTTGTTTTTCTTAATTGTATTTTTAATTCAATTTAGCTCTGCTATAAATCTTACAATAACCCCTCAGCCAATTGTTGATACAATTATTAACAATCATGATATTCCTGCGATTTTTGAATTTACTGTGACAAACAACCAAGATTCAGGGGATTTTGAGATTTATATTTTTGAGAGATTTGAAATTTCAGTTGAGGAATTTAGTTTATCTAAGGGAGAAACAGAAACTTTTAGAATAGAGTTTTTGCCAATTGATTCAATGAGGGAAAATGATGGGCATGTATTTGTCCCGGTGTTTTTTAGGGTTAAAGATAGTGCAGAAACTCAGGAAGCTGAAATTGATGTTGAGGTGATTAGTTTTGAAAGTGCGTTTAGTGTTGGGGCAGAAAGCGTAACTCTAAATTCTGAATTTGCGAAAGTAAATTTCTATAATCTTGAAAATATTGAATATGAAAATATTGAAGTAATTTTTTCATCAAGTTTTTTCGATGATTATCAAAGAGAGTTTGCTTTGGAGCCGTATGAAAAGAAAAGTTTTGAAATTCCTCTGAATGACAAATTAAAGGAACTTGTCTTCGGAGATTATGAAATTTCTGCGAAACTTAGATTAAATGAAAAAGAAATTACAATTAAAGGGATTGTCCGAATTGTTGAGAAAACAGGATTGTCATTTATAGAAGATAAAAAAGGAATATTCATTAGAAAAACAATTTTGGAAAAAATAAACCAGGGAAATGTGCCGATGGTTGCAGACATAAGCTTGAAGAAAAATATTATCTCAAGATTGTTTACAACTTTTTCAGTTGAGCCACAGAAAATCGAGAGAAATGGAATTTTTGTAACATATTCCTGGCAAAGAGAGCTGAGTCCAAGCCAATCCCTTGAGGTGACAGCAACAACAAATTGGATTTTTCCTTTTCTTTTGGTTTTGGCAATTGTTGTAATTGTTTTTTTAATTAATAAATACTACACACAACATCTTGTTGTGAAGAAAAGCGTTTCTTTTATGAAAACGAAATCAGGAGATTTTGCCCTGAAAGTTAGAATAAAAATTAGAGCGAAAAAATTTATGGAAAAAGTAAGTGTTTATGATAGGCTTCCTGCAATGGCAAAACTTTACAAGCAGTATGGGCAGGAGCCGACGGAAATTGAGGAAAATACAGGAAGATTAAGATGGGACTTTCCGCATCTGGCTCAGGGAGAAGAAAGAATTCTGAATTATCTTTTTTATTCAAAACTAAAGGTGATTGGAAAATTTGAGCTTCCTTCTGCAACAGGGATTTATGAAATTCAGGGAAAAATTAATAAGGCAAAATCAAACAAAGTTTTTTTCATTAATGAACCTGAGGAGAGGAAGAGAAAAATTGAAGAGGATTTTTAAAATCAATAAATTTAAAAAACCAATTATCCTAAGAAATTCATGATGTGGCTGATAGTTTTGGCGATAGTAATTGTAGCGGTAATTGGGATTGCGTTTATTTTTTATTACAACAAATTTATTGTTTTGGGGAACCGGATTGACAATTCCCTGGCGCAGATTGATGTTCAGTTGAAAAAGCGGGCAGACCTTGTGCCGAATTTGGTAAAAACAGTTAAAGCATATGCAAAACACGAGAAGGAAATTATTGCAGATGTTACAAAGGCAAGAAAGGAAATGCTTTCTGCGAAAAATCTTTCTGCAAAGGTGAAGGCAGGAGACCAGTTACAAAATGCCTTGAAATCAATTTTTGCACTTGCGGAAAATTATCCTGATTTAAAAGCGAATCAAAACTTTCTGCATTTACAACAGGAACTTTCAGCAATCGAAGACAAAGTTGCATATTCAAGACAATTTTACAATGATAGTATTTTGTCGTATAATAATTCAAGAAAAGTTTTCCCTGGGAAATTGTTTGCGAGCTTGTATGGAATAAAGACCCGTCCTTATTTGGAAATAAAAGAGGCAGAAAGAAAGATGCCGGATGTTGAATTTTAATATTTATTTCCACCTAACTTCAACATCATCAGTTCTCTGCCTCGGCAAAAAATCAACTTTCTCAAAATCTTTTTCAAAAATCTTTTTTTCAAACATTATTTCTCCAAGATAAGCAATCATTGCCCCATTATCCACAAGCAACGAATTTTCAGGACAAAAAAACTTTGCCCCTCTTTCCCTACACATTATCTCGCACATTTCCTTCAACCGCGTATTGCAACTTACACCACCCCCTATTAACAATTCTTTTTTCTCAGTATGCGCCATAGCCCGCTCAACTGCCTCCACCAGCATTGCAAAAGTTGTCTCCTGCAAACTAAAACTCAAATCTTCTAATTTCTCTCCCTTATCCAAAAGCTGCCGAAGCTTTGTTTGCATTCCAGAAAAACTAATATCCATTCCCTTAATAGAATAAGGTAATTCAATATAATTCTTTGACTTCTCAGCCAACTCTGCAATCTTTGGTCCCCCAGGAAAACCCAATCTTGCAAACCGCGCAAAAGTATCAATAAAATTCCCAACCCCCAAATCCAAAGTTTCCCCAAAAACCCGATACTTCCCAGCAGCATAAGCAATTACTTGTGTATTTGCCCCAGACGCATAAAGCATAACAGGATCCTGCGCCCCAACAATTTTCCCAATTTCCAAATGCGCAACACAATGATTCACAGAAATTAAAGGAACTTTCAATTTCCCAGCTAATTTTTTTGCAAATTTCATTCCTTCTTTCAAACAAGGCGCAAGTCCAGGCCCCTGCGAAAATGCAACTCCCTCAATTTCCTCCAAAGAAATCCCTGCCTCTTTCAAAGCATTATCTAATACAGAATCACAAACTTCATGATGATGTTTCGCAACTTCAATTGGAATCAAACCGCCTTTTTTAGTTGTAAAACTATCTCGAACATTCGACAAGACTTTTCCATTTTTCACAACACCAACTCCAAAAGTATGAGCTGTGCTTTCAATTCCTAATATTGTTGCCATAAAATATACTACAATAAACATTATAAATAAGTTTTCATTAAAAAAATAATGATAGGATTATTAAGAAAAAAACAAAGAACCTACGCTCAATCAAATACAGAAAAAATTTCAAAATATGAATCTACAGCTAAAGTTCATATTAAAAGATTTTACGAAGACTTTGAAAAATTAGACAAAAATTCAGGAGAGATTTAATGGATAATCATTCTTTTTATCTTAGTGACGATGTAACGACCACTCTATTATTAAGAGAAATGCGAAAACTCAATCTAGAAAACAAATCACTACCAGAATCATTTACTCGAGAACAACTTGAACAATTAGCACAGGACTTTGAAAAAGCAGCAGATACTGTTAAAGACTCCTATCATTCAAACAGCATCAGACAAAGAACAGAAGATTTTAAAATATTCATTCAAAATTATTACAAGTCATAAAAGGACATACATTCGATGGGGGGAACCCATCCCTGATGGAAATAAAAGTCGCGCCTATGTTTTCGGAGACTTAAGTCAACTTATTAACATGCAAAATTCTCGAACAATTTTCTACACTGAACTAAAAACTTGGTTTCAAGTTTACAGCGACCTTAAAATCAAAAAAAGAATTCAATTAAGACTGAAACTTCGCGACCTTGAAAACGAACTTGTTTGCGGAAGATTATTCAACGAAAGAAATAGGGGAGAATGGGAATAAAAAAAGAAAAAAGAAAAACTAAATTAAAAATAAAAAATTATCTTTTCTTTTTCTTTGCTGGCTTTTTCTTTGCTGGCTTTTTCTTTGCTGGCTTTTTCTTTGCCGCTTTCTTTTTCTTTCGTCCGCCGCGAGCCATCTTAGCCTCGCAAACATTTCCCTTACCGTCGACATAGTAAAGGTGACCAGGCTTTCTCTTCACAACATTTTTCTTTACAATTTTTCCCATTTGCTTACCTCCTTTTAATTATCCAATATCGACGGCATCTTTCTTTTTAAACTTTTCTCCCGTCGGTAAACGTCCTTTCTACGACAAAATTTCCCCAATAACCTCTTCATACCGTTGATTAATGGGAATCTCTAAAATTTTATCAAATTTTTTCCCACTCTTCTCACACAGATTCCATGGCTTAACAATCTTATAATCCACAACCCGATTCTCCGAGTCCAACCACAAAACCAAAAAATCAAAAAAAACAAAACAAGAATGAATAGCTCCTTGACTTTTAAAAACTAAAGCATCAGCATTTTCCCTTTGACAAAACATCAGTCCTTTTATCCCGCGGGATTTTTTTACATTAAATTCAATTTTTTTCAAACCAATTTTTATTTCCATCCTTCAACCTCAAATAAGTTTTATAATGCGCTTCAATATTTTTATCATTCACAAAATCATGATGCTTAAACCCACCTCCAAAACTTTTCGGAATATGCATCAGCTCATGAATAATCACCTTCAATTGTTCCTCTTCAGACATTTTATCAAATCTTTCAGACAAAAACTCAATTGTATAAAACGCCTTTGTTCCCATTCCAAGTTGCATCACCTTCCCAAGCGCATGGCACCGCGCAATTGTTCTCCTCGACTTACTCCCAAAACTTCGAATGCACGAAATTGAATCAACGCGAACATGTGGAAAAAGAACTTTGCAAATCTCGCGTGCTTTTTCATTTAAATCTGGGGCATGTTGATATTTTATTGGCATTACAAATTAAAAAATTAAGATTATTTAAACATAATTATTCCAAAGAGTTTCCATAATGATAGTTCACTTTATCTACCATATCAATAACCGCGCACTCCCAATTAGCCTTTCTTGTATCAGGTAAATAAAATTTCCCTTTTCCCACCACTTTCTCCATTCTTTGCCTCTCTCCAAAAGTCATACCTGAAAGCGACATATGAATTTTTTCATTTAAATTCTCTGCATTTCCCCCAAGATCATAATATACATATCTCGAAAGCTTAATAGCTGCCATTCCATCACCCATTGGCAAATGCAGAGTCTTACATTTCTCATGAAAACATCGCTTTTCCTTCAAACTATCAACTATCTCCGAAACTTCCGAACAAGGATTAAGACCTTCTCTTACAATAGCATCATAAAGTCTCTTAATCAAATCTAAATCTTCAGCAGTTTCTTTCTCACCAATCCGTTTCCTTAACATCAAAAATCTACTAAAAGAACTTTTTTAAATATTTATATGCTTCTTTTCATGGCTTTGGACATTTTTCTCAATTCCCTACCCGCCCGCCCAGCATTGCTCGACGTGATTTGTCTCGCAATGTAGATTTTAAATTGAGAAAAATGTTATATATCCTATGATTTCACCAAAGCCCTTTTCATCTCACCATAATCTCTAAACCATCCCCTTGCTTCAAAACATAATCCTTGCCCACAGCTCTTTTCGTCTTAATATCAATTGCTTTAACAAAACCATTCCCAATGTCACTATGCAATCTAAAAGCAAAATCTAACGCAGTCGAACCAGAAGGCATTAAAAAACAATCAGGCAAAACCCGTCCCTGCGAATCAACAAGTTTAGAACCAGCAGGATAAACAGTAATATAATTTAAAACATCAAATACAACTTTATCAAGAACTGATTGCACCCCGGTTCCCTTAAACTCCCTCATAACTTTTTTAATCACTTTCAACCCCTCCGACTGTTTTTCACTCCCCTTTTTCAAAACTTTAAAATCTTTTTCTCCAGGAACATAATTTATCAACCCATGCTTATCAGCCTCTTTCAAAGCCAATTCCCCCTCTGCAAAACACGCAACAATAGGGTAATCAAATTCTTCTTTCACCTTTTCAAAATTTTCCTTTCCATTAGGACGATCAACTTTGTTCGCCGCAATTATCATTGGCTTTGAAATTTTCCTTAACATAGACGCAAACTTCAGTATTTCATCTTCTCTCCACTTCGCTGGATGCTCAACATCTAACCCACTTTTCAAAACAACTTCCTTTACATCTCCTTCACTAACTTTTAATCCAGAAAATTGCCGCGCAACAGCCTCGGCAAAATTTTTTTTCTTAGCTTCAACTGTCCGCGAAAAAGTTCTCCACACTTTTTTAAAAATTCCAAGATACCATAAATCCAATTCTCTTTCAATAATTTTAATATCCAAACAAGGATCATAATTTTCTGTAGGTTTGCCTTCCCCGTCACTTTCCCCAGACATATCAACAACGTGAATAAATGCATTTGCATTTGCCAAATCATTTAGAAATTCATTTCCTAATCCTTTGCCCTCACTAGCTCCTTCCACTAATCCTGCAACATCCATCAATTCAAAACCAACAAACCTCCACTTATTTTTTACATAACCTTCCCGAGGTTCAGATACTTTCCCAAACTCCGCAGCCAAATCAGGAATTTTAACATAAGCAACTCCGGTGTTCGGCTTAATCGTCGCAAAAGGATAATTCGCAATCAAAACATCTGCCATAGTTACAGCCTTGAAAAACGTTGACTTCCCTGCATTCGGCCTTCCAATTAATCCAATTAACATATCTTTTCAAAAAAAAGATTATTTATATAATTAATGTAAATAAAAAAACAAAGAAAAAGAAAAAATTATTCGTCATCATCAAAATCAAGAAAATCCTCAACCTCTTCTGTACCACCTTTTAAAAGTTCTTCATCGTCCATTTCCTCATTAAATTGTTCTAATTCAATTTCTGACATTGTAAACCTCTTTGTTTAATCTATTTGATTAATATCTTTCATAAATATATTCCCTTTTTAAACTTTTTTATAGCCGATTAAAATAAAAAATCTGTAGAAAAATATTTAAACTAAAAAATTCTTTAAAATAATATCGCGTTTTGAAATTATTTTAATGTTTTTTATTTTGAGGTTGAATTAATAATATTTTTAAGTTTTTTGGAAAATTCCTCATTCCCCATAATTAAATCTCCTAAATTCCCGAATCAAAAACAATTAAATATATTAAAATATTAAAACAATTATGGTTGAATTAATCACAGACAAAAAAGAAATTGATAAAATAATAACTGAAAAAATTAAAGGGAAAAGATTGATATTTACAGAATATTATAAATTTGGAATTCTTAAAAAAGGAATAGAACATCAGAAAGTTTTGGAAATTTTCCCGCAATTTGAAAAAGTATATGAAATAGAAAAAGAAAGATTAAAATATGGAGATTTAGGATACGAATTATTTTACAAATTAAGTAACAACATTTATTTTTCAATAGCGACCTGTCCAAAAAACAACAAAGTTTTAATCATACATGCAATAGAATATAAAAGAAGTTTAGAAAAAAGATTTAAGCGTTAATCATCGAAGGATTTTCAGTTATTAAATTATAAGGAATTCTCTGAGTTTGAGATTCACTATGAAGAATAAAATAAATCATATATCCATTTCTTTTTTGCTGAAAAACCAAATCAACAGAAATTAACTTATTTAAAATAGAAGAATCAAACCCGATTGATTCTAAATAATCAGAAGCCCCAATAATTTCAACATTAACAACCTTATTATCTGTTGTAAAGTCCACAACTAAATTCAGCAACCTTACGCTTCCAGCAATCATATCAGAATCTTTTTTACAAGAAATAAAAAGTCTGTCTGAAAAATCATCGTACATAAATTCGCATTCTTTCGCCATGATTAATTCAGTGGTTGGGTGTTTTTAAGTTTTTTGGAACATTCAATCCTCTGCCCATAACAGAATTATTAGTTTGTTTCTTATAGGGATTTATTATTAGTAAATCATTTATTAATTATAAACTTTCTCCCTCTTATCTAATTTGAATACTATAATGATTTTAGTTTTATAATTAATCCTATACAAAGCGCGATAATTTCCTATTCTTATTCTAAAACAATTGTGTTTCTCAACAATCGGTTTTGCATTGCTGAGAACTGGATTTACTAATAATGAATCTATTTTTTCAATAATCCTTTTTGTTATAAATTTATTTTGATTTTTAAGAAACTTAATTGGTTGTTTATCATAATCAATGGAAAATTTCATATCTCCAACTCTTTTTTTAATTCTTCAGAAGAAATAAGCTCATCATTTTTCTCATTTTCAAAACTTCTTTCAAATAAGACTTCTTCATCTGCTGTCAAGAACATTTCTTTATCAGGCATATTATCCTTGATTATTTCAATATCAATTCTTATCTGCCTAAGTTCATCCATTATGTCCTTTGTTTGAATTTCCATATTCTTACATGAAAAAGAAGATTTTTAAATTTTTTGGAAGATAAATCCCCCCACCCGGATTCGAACCGGGGATCTCTCGGGTTCTGCACGAACTTTCGGCTAATCAGGTTTCATTCTAATCCAATGGAACGTCCGCCCTAATCGCAACTCTCCTTATAAGACAACCGAAGGTTGTCCTCTTTTAGGAGGGTTTGATAAAGGTGAACCTTAGGTCCCCTTTATTTCTACAGCCAAGCGCTCTAACCACTGAGCTATGAGGGGAAATAACTTAAGAACAAACAAAACTTATCTGCACCTAAGTTATAATAATTAATAAATTTCAATTTTCTCAATTCCCTACCCGCCCGCCCAGCATTGCTCGACGTGATTTGTCTCGCAATGTAGATTTTAAATTGAGAAAAATGTTATATATCCTATGATTTCACCAAAGCCTGTTTGCTCCCGCAAAAACGCCCCTGCACGGATTTGAACCGCGGTCTTGACCTATTCGCGAGCAAACTCACCGCAAGGTCATGTTCTATCCTGACTGAACTACAGGGACATAAAAACCCAATGATTTTTAAATTTAAAAACTCTTACTATACACATGAAGAAAAAACAATCAATGAATAAAAAAAATATTTTCCTAAACCTACTTGGAATCTTTTTCCTAATCCTCGGAACAATTGCTGTAATCAACGCCCTTTACGAATATGATATTTTTAGCATTATCTGGTTTTGCTATCTCGGCCTTTTGCTAATCGGACTAGGAATTTTGTTAAGAAAAGATTGGCTCATTGTAAGTCAATTAAACATTCTTGCAATTCCAATGCTAATTTGGACAATTGATTTTATTTATGTTTTTCTAACAGGCGGAATTCTTTGGGGAATTTCAAATTATTTTTTCGAACAAGGTCCTATCATTTCAAAGCTCGTAACAACCCAGCACCTCTACACAATTCCTTTGTCATTAGTAGCACTTCATTTAATAAAATTAAAAACAAAAAATTCATGGCAAATCAGCTTTCTCCAAGCCACAATTTTTTACTTCCTAATTTATTTTTTCACGCCAATAGAGAGAAATCTCAACTGTGTCTTTGAATTCTGCGGCGATTATCAGGTGCAGATGTTGTATCCGCTAATTTGGTTTGGAATTTACTTTTCAATGATTTTTTTGACAAATTTTTCGTTAAACAAATTTTTCAGCGAAAAATAACAACTTAAGCACAGAAATATTTATATAGACATTAATCTTAATCATAATGCAACATACAATAAGTGGTGAATAAAAAAGAGTTAGATACAACATATTGTATATAATTAAAATGATATGTCCATTTTGCAAACACTCTGAAACAAAAGTTACAAATAAACGGGATTCGCATGAATTAACTCGGAGGAGGCGTGAATGCTTGAAATGTGGGAAAAGATTTACAACCTATGAAAAAACAGAGCCAATTGAAAGGTATGTTGTGAAAAAGGACAGCAGGCGAGAAAGATTTGATAGAGATAAAATTTTCCTTGGAATAATCAAAGCATGTGAAAAACGAAATATCTCCCATGAACAAGCAGAAAAAATTGTCAATGAAATTGAAGAAAAAATTCTGCTGAAAAATAAAGAAATCCCAACAAAAAAAATAGGAGAAGATATAATGAAAAAATTAAAAAAACTGGACAAAGTTGCGTATATTAGATTTGCGTCGGTATATCTGGATTTTGGGGATGTTAAAGATTTTAAAAAAGAGTTGAGGGGGTTGTGATGGAAGAGGATTTAGTTAGAGATCTTGAGAAGAGCAGACCATTTGTCGGACAAACAGAAAGTGAGAGAAGAGCTCTTGAATCACTAGTTAAAGAGAGATATGCAATAACAGACTATGTTAGAGAAGAAGGAACAGGATATAAAATTCATGATAATGAGAGAGAGGAAGATATTTATTTTGTCCCAAACGCAAGATTAACTCTTGAGACAAGGTATCTTGAAAAAAATGAGAATAAAGAAGTTATTGAAAACGCTTTAGATTTATTTGCAAGAGTTGCAGTTAATATTGCAGAAGCTGATTTGAAATATAATTCAGATAAGGATATTAAATCTGTTGCTGATGAATTCTTAGAGTCAATGTTGTACCAAAGATTCATGCCAAATACTCCAACTTTATGCAATGCTGGACGGGCCTTGCAACAACTTTCTGCTTGTTTTGTTTTACCTGTTGAAGATTATATGGCTACAGATGATATTGGCGAAGATGCTGAAAAACAAGGAAATGGAATTTATGATGTTTTAAGATATATGGCAATGATTCACAAAAGCGGTGGAGGTACAGGATTCAATTTTTCACATTTAAGGCCTCGCTCAGATATGATTTCAACTACATTTGGTTCATCAAGCGGTCCAGTTCCATTTATCAAGGTTTTTGATTCTTCAACTGATGCAGTTAATCAAGGAGGATTTAGAAGAGGGGCAAACATGGCGATATTAAATTATACTCACCCAGATATTCTAGAATTTATTAATGAAAAAACAAATGGAACTTTGGTTAATTTTAATTTGTCAGTGGGAATTGATGATAAGTTTATGCAATTAGTAAAAGATGAAGGTTATTTTAGGTTAGTAAATCCAAAAAGAGAATCTGATGTCCCTTTAGAGGAAAGAGTATGGAAAAAGGAGAATGTTTTGGAAAAAGGAACTAGAAAATATGATGAATTATTTGGAGAGTTAAATCCGTCATTGATTGTTGATGAGGGGAAAGTAATTAATATTTATAGTGGAGAAGAAATTGGGAAAGTTGCTGATGATGAAACTCTTTTGATTAACGCACATTCTCTATTTGATTATATATCTGAATGTGCGTGGAAAACAGGTTGTCCTGGAATTGTTTTTTTAGATAGATTAGAACAAAGAAATACTGTTCCACATGTTGGAAGAATTGAATCAACAAATCCTTGTGGAGAGCAACCTCTTCTTCCATTTGAAGCATGTAATTTGGGTGGGATAAATTTAGCGAACTGTGTAAATGATTCTTCAGTAGATTATTCTGAACTTGAGAATAGAATTGGAACTGCTGTTCATTTTTTAGATAATGTGATTGATATGAGCAAGTTTCCCTTTCAAAAAATTTATGGGAAAGTTCATGGTACGAGAAAGATTGGACTTGGAATGATGGGATGGGCTGAAATGCTTGCGCAATTAGGCATGGCATATGATAGTGAGGAAGCTGTTGAACTTGCGAAAGGTGTAAGTGATTATGTTACTGAAACAGCAAGAAAAAAGTCTGTGGAAATTGCTGAGGAGAGGGGAGTCTTTCCATATTGGGAAGGGAGTGTATGGGAGAAGGAGGGGCTGAGAGTTAGAAACGCAACTGTTACCACAATTGCTCCAAATGGGACAACAGGAATGATATGCAATGTTTCTGGTGGAGTAGAAC
Source organism: Candidatus Pacearchaeota archaeon (assembly GCA_017609885.1). Classification (GTDB taxonomy): domain Archaea; phylum Nanobdellota; class Nanobdellia; order Pacearchaeales; family GW2011-AR1; genus JACPLR01. The sequence continues at coordinate 57,649 of JAFCDB010000001.1, read as the reverse complement.
CTTTTTTTAGACTTGCATTTAAAAAAACTTGCATGGATGGCAAGGAATTAATTTACAGGAATCCTTTACTTGAGGGAGATTTATATGAGCAATTTGATAAGGTTAAATTAGAAGGAATTATTAAAACAATTGAGAAAATTGGCAGTGTCAGAGAAATGGATGTGATCCCTGAGGAAATTCAAAGAATTTATGCTACTTCTCATGATATTGCTCCAGAATGGCATGTTCGAATGCAGGCAGCTTTTCAGGTTGGTAATGGAGTTGGAGTAGATAATGCAGTTTCTAAAACAGTTAACTTGCCAGAAGATGCAACAGTTGAAGATGTATTAAATACTTACAAAATGGCTTATGATGAAGGTTGTGTGGGAATTACGATTTTTAGAGATAATTCCAAGAAGGGGGTTTTAAGTGGGTTAGAAAAAAGAACTCTTCTTGTGCAGAATAATGTTTCTCCGCATGAGATTGTTAATCTTAAAGCTCAGGCATTGAAGTACAAAGTTAAAAGGCCAAATAATGGAGATAGTTTACATATAACTATTACAAGTAATATTTATGTTGATGATGAGGGAGGGAAAGCGTATTTTATTCCCGATGAAATTTTTCAGACTCGGGCTCCTTTAGGACATGCAACAAGTGTGAGCTTTGCTCAATCAGGAATGGATAGGACTGAGATATTGAGGCAACCTAATCCAAATTATGCTGAACTTATTGGGAGATTGCAGTCTGCTTCTTCAAATGAAGAAGAAGGGTTGGGACCAAGAAAGATTAAATCAATTGAACATGCAGCAGGGGTTGTATTAGAAGATTGTTTATTAAAAAATGGAATTGTTGGAAATGATGATAATGGGAGGCTGATTAATCTTGTGCATAAGTCTGAGCTACGCAAGGTTGAGGAAGGAACTGACGAGTATATGTCTTTATTGTCGCAAGTTAGGGTTACAAGTTCTGATGAAGAGTTGTTGGTTAGTGGAAATCATGGAAAATTAGATAAGGCGTTTGTGTGTGAGGCATGCGGAAATGAAGAATATACTTTCGAGGCAGGATGCAATCATCCTAAATGTACAGATTGCGGAGAAATTCAAGGAGGCGGATGCGGATAATGAAACTAAAAATAAAAAAAATACATGAAAAAGCGCAAACCCCAATTTATGCAAATCCTGGCGATGCAGGAATGGATTTATTTTCAACAAGTGAACATTTCCTAAAACCTGGTGAAAGATGCCTTGTAAAAAGCGGTTTAATTTTTGAAATTCCTCCTGGATATGAAATGCAAATTCGTCCAAGAAGCGGACTTGCAATAAAAAAAGGAATTTCACTTGTAAATTCTCCTGGAACAATTGACTCGGGTTATCGGGGAGAAGTAGGGGTAATTTTAATTAATCACGGAGATGAAAATTTTGAAATAAAGCAAGGAGACAAAATTGCACAGGCAGTTATTAATAAGATTGAAAATGTAGAGATTGAAGAAGTTAAGGAATTGGTAGAGAGTGAAAGGGGAGAAGGGGGATTTGGGAGTTCAGGTTAATTCTGCTTCTGCTAAAACTTGTTCTAAAGACCTAAAATTAGAATGATAATCATCGCAACCCTTTTCATAATATTCTTTTATTCTCGGCGAATGCCCTTGTCTACTGTCAACATCAGATTCTATTTCAGTTAAAGAACACCAAACATTATAATCTCCTATATCTTCTGTTGATTTAATTTCTCTATTATTGCACACTATGCAATTCCGCGCAGATTTCTGTTTATATTCATTAACTAAGAAAGTTGCTTTTGATAAATCAATTTCAGTTTCTATCCTTGATTCTCCATTGTGAATATACTTGCCCTCCTCAACATGAATAAGAACCTCTCTTAATCTGCGCAGCACAAGTTTAGAATTTGAAGTTCTAATATCCTTTCTAACATCTTTTAATAACTCAACAATATCTTGTTCAGTTTCAATTTTTGTTATTGATGGTTCATAGATTAAAGGGATTCTTAGTGTCATTTTACAACTCTCGCCAATTTACTAACATCAGGTTCAGCATCCCATGATTCTGGCCATGTATCCCATTCTTTAGGATAATCGAAATTTTCTACATCATATTCTAAATTCTTTAAGGTTTCTCTTGATTGTTGAAGTCCATGTCCTTTATGTTCTGCATCAAGTTGAGCTGCAATTAATCTTAATGTAGCATCTTTGCTTCCCATCTCACTCATTTGTTCAAGAGAATCTTCAAAACTCCAAGACATTTGTTCATATGGAATTTTTTTCATTAATTTTATTGTATTATCTAATCCATCTCTGTCAACATATAATCCATAAAGATGTAATGAACTTGAATGGTCAATGTAACTTCCAAGTTCAATTTGTTCTCCAATTAAGTTTGAAGTTTTGTCTCTTATTAATTTCATTAATTCAATTTGAGCTAAAATGTTTTGATTCCATGCTTTAAATAAATCTCTACTTCTCCAATGAGTGAGATAATTCATAACAATATTTCCTTCCTCATTATGTAAAAATCTGATTTGTCCTGATTGCCAGCAAGGCGGATCTGGTTGTTCCAAGACAATATCATCGCCTGCACGCCAGATTGTAAAAAAATAATCTCTTCCAGTCATTCTTCCTTTTTCATCCCAATCTGCTTTTATTCTCTGAAAAACAAAAGGCATCTGGTCAACAAATCTTTCATTGTAAGTATAACCCCACCATTCTGGATGTTCTTCACATTTTTTTCTGTGATTGTGAATTCCGTGAGTTACAGCGTAACAGTATTCTAAGTTTCCTTTGGGAAAATCTAAATTTGCAGGATTGTAAATTTTTGGCTCACTATTTGGATTTAAAATTGTAATTTCAATTGGAGAATCATATCCCAAAGTCATGTCTGGTCTTTGTTTAGGGGTTTCAACTCTTGCACCCGCATCATAACAAGCGATGATAGTTTTATGAGTTGCTTCGGCAAGATTTTCAGCTTCAATATTAATAGAACGAAGTTTCCCATTACCTCTCAACTCTTTTTGTTTAACTTCCATCTCATTTCCAAAACTCATCACTTTAAAAATTAATATATTCTGGGAAATATATTTTGAGGTTGGGAAATTGTGGTGGTTTGAGTTATACTATAGAGGCTAATTTTAAACGTCTGATTGTTGAATATTATTCATTTTTCTATTTTTTATTTTTCTAATAATCCAACAATAAAACAAGATAAAATATAAGTGTATAATATCATAATTATGTAGGTTATTATTGATGTAGTCATATTTCCCAGAAATCCCTTACTTCTACTATTTCCAAAAAAAAGAGGGCCCATAGAAAAGATGTTTAGGTAAACAAATAATACATAAAATATTATGACAGGAGCATATAATAACATGAAAACACCGCCCACCAATCCATGAATGTCAAATAAATATTTATAAAAAAATCATCAAGAAACTCAAAAGTGAAAAAGGAAATTGGAAACAATAATGCTAATATAATTTTATGCCTATCTGGTTTTAAAAATTCTTTCCCCCCCATTTTATTTTTAATAAATTATCATTTCAAAAACCTTTGTTTAATTTTTTTATTACATACACCGAAATGAAAGTTATCATAGCCCCGGAGGGATTTTGCTCATGACCTGACTTACCTTTCTCACCTCACTAATCTCTAACACCTCTCGCGAAATCACTCGACCCCCCCATAATACATGCGAGTTGAAATTCAAGAACATACATATTGCAAAAAAATGGCCCCGGAGGGATTTGAACCCCCGACACCTGGCTTAAAAGGCCAGTGCTCTAACCAGACTGAGCTACGGAGCCATCAGTTAACTATCTGTACGCATCATCACATTTGAGGGGTTAGTACAGGAGTCTTAACAGCTATCATTGATAACAAGAAAAGACGATTTGTGTTTTTAAATTTATTGAATCGCAACCCACCTTGCCTAAAGATTTAAAAATTAAATTTTCTATGCTAAATCATGGAATTAAAAAAAGGAGTAATAATTAACATTGCAATATTATTAATTTTAATTTCAATTGCATATTTTGTTTTCATCTATGATAAAGGAACTATAAACGAGCAAGACGCAATTTGCATTGGAGAAAACTCTGTTTTGTATATGCAGTTGGGATGCACAGCATGTGAACGGCAGAAGGAAATGTTTGGAGAAAACATAAATTATTTAACAATTGTTGACTGCACATTTGAAGGACAAAAATGCTTAGAAGACGAAATAACTCACACGCCATCTTGGATTATTAAAGGAGAAAAATACGCCGGCGTTCAAACAATTAATAAATTAAAAGAATTAACAGGATGCTAAAATGACAGAACTAACTTGGCCTGCAGTTATTGGACTTGCAATTGCAGATTCAGTAAATCCATGTGCACTTGCGGTTTTATTTATGATTTTAATTTCAATTATGATTTATAATCCCAATAAAAAATCCAAAGTTTTCAAAGCAGGACTGGCGTTTGTTTCAGCAGTTTTCATCATGTATCTAATTTACGGCACAATTATCATCACTATTTTTAGCGGGTTAAATAATCTCTTGACAAGCATTTCAACTTACCTTTACAAAGGATTTGGATTCTTGGCAATTTTCTTTGGACTTCTTGGAATTAAAGATTATTTGATATACAGCCCAGGAACTTTCGGAACTGAAATGCCTCTGATGCTGCGTCCAAAAGTCAAAAGAATAATTTCGAAAGTTACTTCGGTAAAAGGTGCTTTCACAACAGGAATTTTTGTCACGCTCTTCCTGCTTCCATGCACAATAGGCCCTTATTTAATCTTTGGAAGTTTAATCAGCCAGGCATTTAATATCAGTCAAAAACTTGAAATCATCCTTGATGTTTTCCCTTTCTTATTTATCTACAATTTAATTTTTATCCTGCCAATGCTTGCAATTACTTTCCTAATTTATTTTGGATACACAACTGTTGAAAACGCACAGCAATGGAAAGACCGGCACATTAGGATAATGCACTTGGTCGCAGGAATTATTTTACTTGCCCTTGGGCTGGCAATGGTTATGGGCTGGCTTTAACTGCCCTGCAACAAGATTTAAATATCCCTATATTTTCTATATAATATGATGAAAAGATTGGTGACATTTGGACTAATTGCAATTTTTTTAATTTCTGTGGCAAGCGCAGAAGTTTTTTTGTCAAAGCAGCCAAACGACCTTTACACTCTCGGCGAAGAACTTAAAGTAACCATAGGAACTGACAGAGAAGTAGGATGGGCAAATCTCGATTTAGTCTGCAACAACCAAACAAAACTTTTGTTTTTCAACCACTTTGGAGAAAAAGACACAAAAAAAGAACTTGTCTTTCCGCTAACACTGAATTTCTTAAGAGGAATGAGCGGCAACTGCCATCTGCTTTTAACTTTTAATGAAATCTCAAAAAAAAGCATGGACTTTAAAATTGCAGACGATATTGGCATTGACATGACTTTTAATACAATGGAATTCGAGCCAAACACAACAATTAAATTTGAAGGAACGACAAACAAACCAAACAGAGAAACTGTAACCGGATTTGCAGAAGTTTCATTAGATAAAACAGAATTAGAAATTATAACACCAATTGAAAAAAACAAATTCAATGGAGAATTAATCCTGCCGGAAAATCTTGCATCAGGAGTTTATACATTAAATGTTTTTGCATATGAAAAAGAAGAAGAGGAAATAACAAATAATGGCTTGAGAAATTTCACAATTACAATCTTGCAAAAGCCAAGGAGCTTAGAACTTTCATGTTTAGAGGAAGTAAAAGCAGGGGGCGATTTGGAAATCAAAGCAATTCTTTATGACCAGGCAGAACACACTATCGAAGGCGAGCAGGTTTTATTTATCTTAACAAATTCTCAAGGAGAAGAAATATTCAACATCTTAACAACAACAGGTGAGTCAACTATTTATAAAGTTAAAAAAAATAACCCTTTGGGATATATAAATCTTAGTGCAGAATCAAAAGAAATTACAGAACAAATGCAAATTTATGTCGGGTCAAACAAAGAGGCAATCTTCGAATTGATAAATGACACTCTCGCAATAAAAAACATTGGAAACGTGCCCTATGATAAATTTGTGGAAATTTCAATTGGAAACCACACTGAAATAAAGGACATCAACATATCTGTTGGAAAATCATTAGAATTCGAACTCAAAGCTCCTGACGGAGAATATAACATAAAAGTCAAAGACGACACCCAGGAAATTGAAGGAAGCGCATTATTAACCGGAAGCGCAATTTCAATCAAGGGAAAAAAATCAACTTTAGAAATGATGAGCAAGGGATTTTTCGCCTGGCTTTTTGTAATCTTAATTTTGGGAATTTTTGTTTTTGTTGCATCAAAAAGGGTTATAGACAAAAAATCAATATTACCTGAAAAACTTTCAAAAAAATTAAACTTTAAAAATAGAATAAAAAATAAAATTAATTTCAAAAAAAAGTCGCCTTATGAGGGAGGTGTTGTAAAAATAACTCCTCACACTAAAACTTCAAAACCTGAAATTTTAGGAAACACAGATGCAAGCCACTCTCTTGTAATCGACGGTGAAAAGCAAAAATCTTCAATTCTCGCACTGAAAATAAAAAACATGGACGACATAAAAAAATCAAAATCAAATGCTGGAGAAGATTTGCAAAACGCAGTGAATTTAATTTCAGAAAACAACGGAAAAATCTATAAAACAGAAAACTACATAGTTGGAATTTTCACGCCGAGCATAACAAAAACTTTCAACAACTCATTTAATACATTAAAATTAGCAGAAGAGATTTCAGGCAAATTAAGAGAACATAATTCAAGGTTTACCCAAAAAATAAATTTTGGAATCGGAATTAATTCGGGAGATATTGTTGCAAAAAAACAAAATAACAAATTACTTTTCACTTCTCTTGGAAATGGACTTTCAGATGCAAAGAAAATTTCAGAAATTGCTGACAACTGTGTTTTGCTTGGAGAATCTACATCTAAGGAAGTTACATCGAAAGCAAAATTAGCACCTTATGTTGCGAAATTTGGATTAAAAACTTTTTCAGTTAAAAAACTTCTTGACAGAAGTAATAATAAGAAATTTATTGATGGATTTTTGAAGAGGAATCAAGAATATAAAAAGCTGGATGAGTTTCGTGTTTAGGTAACAGGAGTTTCTAGAACACTATGAATTTTTGAGGGAAGGGGAAGAATTTTTGTCTCGGGGTTCGCGAGCAATTTCGCTAGTAGGAGAGAAAAGAGGATGAAACAAGGCGAGCGAGATTAGGAGGAAAAAAATTTTAGGGAAATAAGTAAATTCATAAAATTCTTCAAAGATTTGCAGATTTGATTTTCTAAAATATATCTGAATAAGTTAATCTAAATCGTAATAAATATTGTTCCAGAGATTAGCAGTATTTCCCGTAGAGAATTGTGGCGAAGCCCAATTCGGGAGCAAATTCCCCCTCCCCTAACCATACTTCTCATAAATAATTTTCTCATCTCCAATTCCCTTCTCCACCAAAACTTCTCTAATCTCTTCCACCATTTTATTCAACTAGCAAATATTTAAATTGGATTAGTTTTATATAAATGTGTGAAGAAGGGGATTTATAAAATTATATCCAGCATCAACCCAAAAACATTTAAACTCCAAGCATTTCTTAGTTGCTCATGACAGAAAAAGAATCAAAATTTACAGAATATTTAAAGAAAGTTTCGCCTGGAAATTCGCTGAGAACTGTGGTAGATGATTTGATGAATGCGAACATGGGGGCGCTGATAGTTTTTGATAGTGTCGAACTTCAAAGTTTAATCGAAGGAGGATTTAAAGTTAACTGCAAATTTACCTCCAACAAATTATTTGAACTTTGCAAAATGGATGGCGCTGTTGTTGTTTCACCTGATTTAAAAAAAATCGTCTATGCGAATATTGTGCTTAATCCAGACCATACAATCGATTCAATTGAAACAGGAACAAGACACAGAGCAGCTGAAAGAATCGCAAAGCAAGCAAACACTTTTGTCATTGCAGTTTCAGAAAGAAAAATAAAAACAACTCTTTATCTTGGAAGCGCAAAATATTTTCTCAAAAATACAACAAAACTTCTCGGAGAAGTCAGTAGTAATTTGCAACTTTTGGAAAAACAAAGGGAACTATTTAATGAATATAAAGAAAAACTTGATATTTTAGAAATGTCAAATCTTGTGACAATCAGCGATGTTTGCAATCTTATGCAAAGATCTGAAATGATTTTGCGAATCGCAGAGATGATAAAAAGATATTTTACCGAGCTGGGAAATATTGGAACAATTATGAATATTAGATACAAAGAGTTGATACGTGGCGTTGAAAAAACTCAGGACGAGGTGATGAGAGACTACAGCCGTTTGCCGTTGAAAAAATCCAGGGCTCTTCTTGAAACATTTAATTTTGATAGTTTAGTTGATAGAGAAATAATGGCAAAATTAATGATTGGAGGACCAGTTGAAGAAAATATTTCTACGCGGGGTTATCGGTTTTTGTCAAATTTAAATTTAGATGAAGCAATTATTTCGCAGATTGTAAAGAAATTTAAAAATCTTGAGAGGCTGTTTAAGGCAACTCCTGAGGAATTTAAGAATTTGTTGAAAGAAGATGCTGAATCAGTTCGGGAGGAGATTCATTATTTGCGGGACCAGATTTTAAGTGGTAAGAGTGTTAGTTAATTTCTCAATACAACTCCACGAATCTTCCAACTTTTTATTCGCTTCTTCAACAACAATTTTCAAAAATTTGTCATTAACTAAGATTTTTTTATAAAATATTGGAAATTCTAATTTTCCAGTTGCATTTAATTCAACAACAAACCTATTTCTCGACGCTATTATCCCGCACCGCTTCCATCCTGCTTCCTTTCCTAAATCATGAATCTCCTGCGCATCTTCCAAACTCTCAGTAGCAACATGCATAATACACGGTTCTTGCTTAAAATAAATTAATTCTTCTGAATTAATTTCTTCCAAACTTTTTTTCAATTTCTCAAATGAAATTTTATCATGCCAAACTTTTATAAAAAGATTGTCGCGCTTCTCCCTCGAATTCACCAAAAGTAAAACTCTTCCACTACATGAAGAAGTTGTATAATAATTTTCACTCTTGTTAATTTTTTTGCAGAGTTCTACTATTTTTTTATCCCAGTTTTGTTTGAGAGATTTATCTGATTTTTTTAGCTGATTTTGTTTTCTAAATTGGAATTGGTTTCGTGGCATTTTTTATAAAATTTATTGTTTGATGGGCCCAGGAGGAATCGAACCCCCAGCTGCCGGGCTGGAGCCGGCCATTTTACCACTAAACTATGGACCCTTAAAAATTCTAAAATATCAGTATTTATAAGTATAACTATAGAATCAATCCTTGTCCCCGCCCAATCTTTTTAACTCCTCTGCTTCTTCTGCCATCTTTCTTTTTAGTTCAGCAACTCGTCCTTTTTTGTTTTTCACTTTGTTAATTTCATCTTCCATTTCTTTTAATTCTGCACGAGCTTCCTTTAATTTTCTTTCTGCATCTCTAAGTTTATTTCCCTCAAAAATTATTGGTGGCTTACTGTTTTCAAAAGAAATTGTCTTTGTCAGTTTATTTCTTCCAAACACAACTAATAAAAGAATTCCTGCAATAACAATAATTCCCAAAAGATAATACTTAAATTTAGAAAATGCATTTTTCAAGTTTGAAACTATCAATCCAGTTATTGGCTGCCCTTCTCTCTCTTCTTCAGCCTCCTCAGTTTCTTCATCACTTAAAAGTTCAGTTTCATTGCCTGTTAAATTCCCTACTGTTTCATTTCCTTCAAGCATTTCAATTTCTTCTCCCATTCCCCCGAACGCCTCTGTGCTAATCAAAGCTGTGTCTTCGTCCATGATTTCAACATAAAGTTCTTTTCCTGCTGGCTGGTCTTCAAATCTCTTTATTGCTACCCTTAAATCATCTTCCTTCACAACAACATAAACATCAAATTTATTCAAAGTGTTTTCAAAAGAGAAATCAAAATTTGCAATTCCCTCATATCCAGAATATTGTTTTAATGTTTGAACTGAATTAAATCCCTCGCTTGGAGTTAAAATAGATGTATAAACATCATGGGTCGGCATAGTTTTTACATGCACTTTCAAATCCTGCGCAACCACTAATGACAAAGCCATTGTCAGCACAAAAATTGAGATTATTATCTTTCCTCTCATGTTATTTAATGGAATCTTGTATTTATAAATATTTCTTACATAATCTTTTCCATGATTTTTATTTCATCTCCTGAAATCGCGCACCCTTTGAACTTCACCCCATACAACATCGCATCTAAAATTTCTGCATCTTTTTTAACAAGGCCTTTTTTATAGGCAACAAAAACAAGTTCGCTTGAACGAATAAATTTGAATTTTTTCAATTTTTTATCTATAGATTTTGAGATTATTTTTGTGTGAAGTTTTTTTTCCATTAATTTTCTCAAATTTTCAGGTCTCTCGCAAAGCATTCTTGTTGTTCTCTCGTCAATTGCAATAACATTTTTAATTCCTTTTTCTGATAAGATTGAACTAAGTGCGAGACACTGCGCTTCTCCTTGATCAATGAGATGAATTGGATTTTTATCTTTGTAAAAAACAGAATTCGCCAATTTCAAAAAATCTTTTGTTTGTTTATTTATTTCATCCTGATTTATTCCAAAACAAGTCGGACCTTCTACAATTTTTTCATCATACAAAGCTTTTAATCTCAAGGCACCAAGTTTATACTTTTTTATATTCATCGGCCGAGTTATCATTTCATATTTTACATTATCCGTAATTATAAATTTCCCATTAAATTGTTTTTTCAAATCTCTTAGAATATCCAGCAGACAGTTCATTGAAAAAGTTATCAAAGTTCCTGTGTCAAAGACAATCGCTTTTTGGGTTTTCATTTTTGGACCTCCAAATCAAAAACATTTAAATAGTTCAAGCTATTATAAATATTAAGATTTGCGACGACCTTATGCCATACCATTAGGTGACTTTTTTTCATTTTTCATATTTTACCAATAATTTATTAAGAAATTTAATTAAGGGAGTCCTCCAATTCTCCTCTAATTGTGTTCTAATTAATTTAACAATCTTTTCATCTTGCTTATTTAATTTACATTTTTCCAATTCTTTTATTTTAGATAGGATTAAAAAATCTTTCTTTTCTTTAAGAACATATTTTCTTTTTTCGCTTTTTGTTACTTTCATCCAAATATCTCCATTGCTAATTTAATTCTTTCTTTTACATCAATTGTTTTTCCCTGCTTCATTTCAGAGATTCTTGTTTGTCCTGTATACTCTGCAAGCTCCCACTGAGAAATTCCAAGGAGCTTTGCAGTTTTTTCCATTGAAACTCCGTGTTCATAAACTCTTGATGCTTTATTGATTTTTGCTTTTCTAAAGAGATCCTCCAAATGTTTTTTTATGTCATTTGAAATTCCTTTTGCTTTTATCATAGAAATTATATTCTTTCTAAATTTTTTGTTGTCGCCTTTTTTTAAGTGCCTCAACGCGTCATCAATTATCTCTATATATTTATTTAAATAATTTTTATAATTTTCCTTGTAGTATCTTTTCCCTCTTTCAACTATTTTACTTAAAGTATAAATTATTACTGCGACAAGCGCATTATCTTCGTCATTATAAATAGTTGTTGAGTGAATTGATTCATCACTTAACTCTTTCAGCTTGATGGAATCCTCTTTTTTCGCAGCAACTTTCGCCTGCTCAAGAATTTGGATAATATGTTCACACTCTTTCATAAAACTTTGAGGAAGAAAGGATATTTAAACATTGGCATACTAATCTTTTTATGAAAATAATAATTGACACGAATTTTATTGTGACTTGCGTAAAAGAAAAGATTGACTTATTTGGAAATTTAAAAAGAATTTTTGGAGCTTACAAACTGCTTGTCGGAGAGCAAGTAATTGAGGAATTAAAAAAACTTGCAAAAAATAAGAAACTTAAAATCAAAGAAAGGCAGGCAGCTGATATTTCCCTGGGAATTCTGAAGAGAAGCAAAATAGAAAAAGTCAAATTCGACAAAAAACTCGTTGACGCAGGAATCCTAACATATCTAAAAAATAAAGAAAATCTATTTGTTGCAACTTTGGACAGAGAATTAAAGAAAAAAATCAAAGAAAAAAAATTTAAAGTAAACTTCTTGGAAATTCGAGGAAAAAAAATAGTTTGCGGTAATTTGTTTAATTAAATTAACTTATATCATTTTTTGGCAGCACCCTCTTCATCCAAAACTTTTTATAATCTGTAATTACTAAAATAAAATGGCAATTATGAAGAAAAAGGAAAACGAGGATTTAGTTAAAAGATATAGTGAGAAAGAGATTAAAGAAAATTTCGTTCCTATCGATGAGAAAGATGCTGAAAGAGCTGTAAATGTACCTGTTAAAGAAAGTCCAAAGATTGAAGAAATCGAGAAAGTTGGGAAAAAAGTTGAGAAAAAGACTGTTAAGAAAAAGAGAAAAATAACTAAGAAAAAAATCACAAAAAATAACTGGTATGAAAATTTCAAGATTCCTGGTCCTGCAAAATTAAAAAAAGACGGGCCTGTTTTGATTATAACTGAAAAACCGCAGGCAGCGCAAAAAATTGCCGATGCTCTTGCAGATGGAAAATCTGTTAAAAGATCTTCGGAGAAAGTTCCATATTATGAATTAACAAGAGATAAAAAATTTATCCAAGTAGTTTGTGCTGTTGGGCATTTATTTAGTGTTGCACAAATCCGCCCGAAAAATAAGTGGCCGACATTTGATATTGCATGGGCTCCGAATTATCTTGTGAGAAAAAATGACTTCACAAAAAAGTATTATGATGTAATCGTAAAACTTTGCAAAAATGCTTCCGAAATTATTGTTGCAACTGACTATGATATTGAAGGGGAAGTTATTGGGGTGAATGTTGTTAGATATATTTGCAATCAAAAAGATGCTGAGAGAATGAAGTTTTCGACGCTGACAGCTAAGGAAATTCAAGACGCTTATGAAAATCGTTCAAAAAATCTGGATTGGAAACAGGGAATTGCCGGAGAAACAAGACATTTTTTAGATTGGATTTATGGGATAAATTTATCAAGAGCCTTGATGAATGCAATAAGTTCCGTCGGAAAATTCAAACTGATGTCAATTGGAAGAGTACAAGGGCCCACATTAGATATAATTGTTAAAAAAGAGCACGAAATAGAAAATTTTAAATCAGAAAAATACTGGCAAATTTTTTTAGATATCAGTGACGAGATAAATTTAATCAAAGTTCAGCATGTGAAAAATATTGTAACTAAAAAAGAACTGGAGAAATTTAAAAAACTAAAAGGAGAAAAAGGAGAAGCGAAAACTGAAAAGTCGCAGAGGAAAATTTCTCCTCCTGCTCCATTTAACTTAACAAATTTGCAGACAGAGGCATATAAGTTATATAAAATAATTCCTTCTAAAACATTGCAAATTGCACAGAGGCTGTATTTGGCAGGGGTAATTTCATATCCGCGAACCAGCAGCCAGAAAATCCCAAAAGAAATTGGCTATGATAAAATATTAAAACGAATAAGTGAGAAATTTGGTTTTGCAAAATATATTTCAAGGAAAGAGCCTATTGAAGGGAAGAAAAAAGATTCTGCACACCCATCAATTTATCCAACTGGAGAATTTCATGACTTGAAAGAGGAAGATGAAAAGATTTACGATTTGATTGTTAAACGATTTGTAAGCTGTTTTTGCGACCAAGCTGTTTTAGACAATAAGAAAATCAATGTTTTAGTTGAGGGTTTGAAATTTACTGCAAAAGGAACTTCTATCAATGAGAAAGGATGGATAAAAGTTTATCCTCATAAAATTGACGAGGTGGAAATTCCAGATATGGAGGGAGAAGTGGAGATTAAAGATGTTAAAACTGAAGAAAAAATGACGCAGCCACCTAAAAGATACTCTCCTGCATCGATAATTTCTTTGCTTGAGAAAAAAAATCTTGGGACAAAAGCAACAAGGTCTTCAATTTTAGAAACTCTGTATAACCGAGGATATATTAAAGAACAAAACATTAAGGCGACGAGTTTAGGAACTTCATTGATAGATAGTTTAAAAGAAAATTGCCCAGTTATTGTTGATGAGAATCTAACAAAAGAAATCGAGCAGAAACTGGAGAATATTAGAAATTCAAAAGATTATATTAAAGAAGAAGAAAAAATTTTGGATGATACAAAAAAAGTTTTGTATAAAGTTGGCGAGCATTTTGATAAAAACAGAGAAAAAATAGGAAATGATTTAGTTAAAGCAACAGAAAAATTGTATGAAGAGGAAAAAAAAGACAATGAACTTTGTATTTGTCCTAAATGCAAAAAAGGAAAGTTGGTAATTAAATATAATAAATTATCTAAAAGGTATTTTGTTGCATGTGATGCTTATCCTGATTGCAAAACAACTTATAGTTTGCCGCCAAATTGTTTTATTAAAAAAACAGATAAAATCTGCGAATGCGAATTTCCAATGGTGATGTCTTTGAAAAAAAGAAAGAAACCTTGGATTTTTTGTTTTAATCCTGAGTGCAAAATTAAAAAAGAAAATTAATCATCTCTTGAGTTTTATTGAAGGTTTAATCGCAGGCGAGACAACAGGGTTTATTGGAAGGGTTTTTGTTATGCTTGGTTTTATAGGAGCAGGTTTAGAAATTGGATTAGTAGGTTTCATCAAAGGTTTAACAGAAGGTTTACCCATAGGTTTTATTGGAGGTTTTTTTGTAAACATTTTTCCAGGAGTATTATTTCTTTTTGAGTTGTCTTTTTTTATTATGAGATAGATTATAAAACCTATCACTCCAAGGATTAATATAACAAGAATTATGACAATTGACCACATTAGTGTTGATGAGTTTCCATCATCAGCGACGCAGAATCCGTTTCTGCAGGTCTCGTCTCCATAGCAGTCATCATTACTCATACATTCAGACATTGATCCTGAGTCGTCCTGATATCCGCATTGCCCTGGAACTTTTCCGAAATTTTCCCATTTTTCATTAATACAAATTAAAACATCCTCGCCCTGGCAGTCATCTTCTCCTTGAACAAAGCATTCACCTCCTTCAACTGCATTTCCAGTAAGCGGCGAATAAGAATTAAGAAATAAAGTCACTAATAAGACAGCTACTAATCCTATAGTTATTGCTGCGACTCTTTTTTTATTCATATATAATCATAGTTAAAGTATTTTATAAATGTTTCCTAAAACAATCCTTTTTTTCTTATTCCAGAATCTACTAAAGTAAATGCGAATTCTTTTTCAGGCAGACTCCGGTGTTTTTTTAAAATTGCCACTCGCTTTTGTCCAAAAAATTTGAGTTCTACAAGACATTTGCTCCAGTATTTTAGCAGATCTCCGCCGACCATGTTGGCGTTTTTTTCTTTTTGAGAAAAATCCTGGTTTTTTATAAAATCATAATAGACTTGATTTGTCATTATCACTGGGATGTTTTTTTTGCGCGCGATTTCAGCAAGGATTCGAAGCTGTCGCGCGAGTTCTTTGTTCGTAAGAAAAGTTTTTGATTCATCTTTTATAGAATCAGCAAATTCTAATCTATAGAGCATTGTCATTCCATCAACAACAATCAGAGAAATTTTTGAGTTTAATTTAATTTGATTTAACAAAGTTTGAAAATCTTTTTTTTGTTCGTCAAAAGAAGTTGGTTTTAACAGCAAGACATTTTTCAAAAGTTCTTTGTAATTTTCTCCAGCAAGCTGTTTGAATCTATCAATTGAAAATCCTCCTTCTGTATCTATAAAAATTACTTTTGAATTTTTTGCTTGTGAAACTGCAGCCATCATGCAAATGTTTGTTTTGCCGCTTCCTGCAGGGCCGTAGATAGTGGTGATTATATCTTTGTCATAGCCTCCAGACAACCAGCGGTTTAAATCTTCACTCCCTGTTGGAACTTTAAGATTTTCCATGAAAATTAAATGAAATTAGTGTTAATAAGATTTGTTGTTCGAAAGGTTTAAATAATATGGTTATATATATTTATATAATGAAAAAAAACCAAATTTTGCATTATCCAAGGCTTGACACAATGATTATGGTAGAGGAAACTATACAAAAATTAAATTTTTATCCTACAAAAACAGAGCTCTGGAAAAAACTGCCAAAAAAGGTAATGTATCAAACTTTTTGTTTAATAATTAATTATCTTGAGGAAATGGGGAAAATTTATGTTAATGGAAATGGAACAATTATTTGGACATGGGATCCAAAAGGAATTAAGAAATATTTAAAGAAAGGATTGATTATAAAATGATGCCAAGATCTGCTAAAAAAAGATATGTCAGTTTTGTAGATGAAAATCTCAAAAAAAACTTTGAAAAATTAGAAAAGGGAAAATTTGAAGATGAACAATTAAGAGAGTTTATCAGCAGGGCGATTGAAGATATAAAAAAGAACCCGTTTTGCGGAGTTCTTATTTCAAAAAAATTATGGCCAAAAGAGTATATCAAAAAATATTCTATAAAAAATCTCTGGAAATACAATCTTCCTAATTCATGGAGATTAATTTACACAATTAAAGAAGACGAGATTTCCATACTTAATATTTTAATTGAATGGTTCAACCACAAAGATTATGAAAGGAGGTTTCGTTATTAGAAAATGAAAATTTTAAAACCGAGCATGCGCGACAAAAAAAGGTATATTTTGCTTAAAGGCAAATTTACAAAAAAGCAAGTTGAGGATATGATTTTAAAATATATTGGAATTTTAGGATTTTCAAAGGCAGGAATGATTTGGATTTCACCGAAGATTTTAGCTGTGAATCGAAAAGAACTTAACAAAGTGAGGGCAAGTTTTGTTTTAACAAATAATGTTCAGGTGGAAAAGGTGAGCGGAACTTTGAAAGGGCTAAGAGGGCATAGGAGAAAAATTTAAAAACTCTTTATACTTTGGAAAAGAGAAGGAGAAGAAATAGATAAATTTGAATTATATGATATTCTTCAGATAAAATGGATATGCCAACAGAAATTCAACATCAAGCAATGGGTTATGATAGGACTGCAACTATGTTTTCGCCAGACGGGCATCTTTTGCAGGTTGAATATGCTGAGAAGACTGTTCGATTAGGGAGCACAATTATTGGAATTAAATGCAGCGACGGTGTTGTGATAATTTCTGACAAAAGAGTTAATGATAATTTAATTATTGCTGGCTCAGCAAACAAAGTGCATGAAATTGACGAACATATAATTGCAGGAGCTGCAGGAATTTTAAGTGATGCGCGGATTTTGATTGACAAGGCGAGGGTGATTGCACAGCAGAATAGAGTTACATATGATTCTCCTATTGAAGTTGAAACAATTATCAGAGAAATTGCAAACACAAAGCAGATGTTCACTCAATACGGAGGTGCCAGGCCGTTCGGAGTTGCAATTATTGTTGCTGGAATTGATCAGGGAGAGCCTTGTGTTTTTTCATCTGATATTACGGGGAATTACTTTTCATACAAGGCAATTGTCATTGGTGAGAATGATGAAAAAATAAAAGAGATGCTGAGATTAAAATACAACGAAAAATTAAATATAGATGGAGGGATTAAACTTGCATTAGAAATCTTTAAGGGAATCCTTGGAAAAAACTTTGAGTTAAAGCGATTTGATATTGCCTGTGTTAAGAAGAGCAAAGGCAAAGTTGAAAGATTAGATGAGAATTCTTTGAAGAAATTTACATAAAATGTTATATGATAATTTTGAGAAAATAATTGAGCATCATCAAAGGATTATAGAATATCATCAAAGAGAATTTATAGAATATTTCCACAGGGGAATTATGAGACTTAAAAAATTAAAAAATAGCAGTAAATTCCCTCAAAAAGCTAAAGAGCTTAGATTAGAAATGAAAAATTCCCGGGAAAGTTTTTTAAAAATAGGGATGCCAAATTGGATTTTAAATGCAGATAGTGTAAAACGAGCGACTGACATTCCCTTATTTAATTTAGAAGTTGAAAGATTTGAAAAATTACCTTTTGGAGAGTATCATGAGAGAAATAAAATTGGAGAAAATAATTAAATGACAAACACAATAGCACGAATTAAAATTAATGGCAAGCATTTTGAAATTATGATTGATGACATAGACAAGGCGTTGGCTTTTAAAAAAACAGGCAAGGGAAGTGTTTCAGAATTTCTTGCAATAGACGCAATATTTTCAGATTCAAAAAAAGGCGAGCATGCAGCAACAGCAGACCTCCAAGTAGCATTTCAAACAACAAATGTAAATCACATCGCAGAAACAATTGTGAAAAAAGGCGAGGTGCAAATTCCTGTGGAATATAAAAAAATAGAATTAGGTGAAAAAGGAAAACAAGTTGTTGATTTTCTTGTTAAAAATGCAGTTGACCCTCAATCTGATAGACCATATACAAGTGATAGAATTGAAACTGCTTTAAAGGAAGCTGGAGTTAATATTACAAACAAGCCAATTGAAGCGCAGATCAAAGAAATTGTCGAAAAACTCTCATTAATTATCCCTATAAAAATTGAAACAAAAAAACTCATAATAACAATTCCTGCTCAATACACAGGGGTTGCTTATGGACTTGTTCAGATTTACAAGGAATCCGAGGAGTGGTTGGGAAATGGGGATTTGAAAGTTGTGTTGAATGTTCCTATTGGCTTTCAAATGGAATTTTATGATAAATTAAATTCTCTAACTCATGGAAGTGCTGTAAGTGAAGAAGTTGCGGAGAAAGAAGATGGAGCTTAATAATTTAAGATATTTTAATAAAAAAGGAGAAATTAATAGTGGTTTTGCTCCTGTAATGAAAATAGAAGATTATCTTGTAATTAAAAGAGCAATGGAAAAAAAAGCTGAAGAATTAGTTCGAAGATATAGTGAGGAAGAAAAATGAAATCCGAAGGTTTTTTAAACCAAGTTAAATGTGGAGATATAGGAAAATGATAAATCAAGGAGAATTATTATTAAAAATTGGAGAAGATTGCAGATTAGAGGGGACAGGACCAGCAACTTATGCAGGAGAATCAGAAGGAAAAGCTAAATTTGCTTATATATGTCCTGGAACTGAGAATTCTACTTTTGGTGAACAAGTTATTGCTGTTAGAGAAATAGAGAGAGATAAGTTAAGGAAAGATAAAGGATTAATTAAGGTAGATGAAAAAGGGAAAAGTATTAGATATTTATCAGGAATAGAACCAGAATGGAGTGAATGTAAAAAATTAATAGAAGGAGCAAAAAATTAAATGACAGACAAAGAAAAGCGCGAGATAGTAATTCCAGGTGAAGTAGTTGCGACTGGCAGTGAGCATCTTCCTGGAGACAATACTATTAGACAAAAAGATAATATCCTTGCGCAGAGATATGGTATTGTTGAAAAATCCGGCAAGTTAGTTAAAATAATTCCACTTTCAGGAATCTTTGCCCCGAGAAGGGGAAATGTAATTATTGCGCAAGTTTCTGATATAACTTTCAACGGATGGCTCGCAGACATTGGAATAGCAAACAATTCGTTTTTGCCTGTTGCAGATGTTCCAAAATATTTAGACAAAAACAATTTAGCAGAGTTTTTAGATATTGGCGATTTTTTTACTGCCAAAATAAAAAGTGTGAAGTCAAAAGGAATTGATTTAACTTTAGAAGGCAGAGGACTTGGAAGATTAGATGGGGGAATGACTTTTATAATTAATCCTAATAAAGTTCCAAGAGTAATTGGCAAGGAAGGAAGCATGATTAAAATTATAAAAGATGAGACAGATTGCAGAATTACTGTAGGACAAAATGGACTTGTGTGGATTAAAGGAGATAAAATTGAAAATGAAATTAAGGCAAGAAAAGCTATTGAATTTGTGACTAAGAAAACTTTAATTAATGGTTTGACAAATAAAGTTCAGGAATTTTTGAGGGGGGTGGGGGGATGATATTAGAAGGTTTATTAGAAAAATTTAGCAGAACACCTAGAAAAATAAATGAAGGAATATTAGCAAAATATGAAAGAATAAAAAAAGAGCAGGGAGAAAAAAATGCCAATAATTGGTGGAAAAGTTTAAATGATAAAGAAAGGGATAGATATGAATATGGAGGAGAAACAAAACATTAAAATGAAAAAAAGAAACTTTTTAAGATATAAATTCCAGGAACAATTTACATAATGGCATACACAAAACGAAGCGACGGACGGAAATTTGAACAGGCGCGTGAAATAAAAGCAAAAGTCGGCGTAGTTCCAAATGCAGACGGAAGTGCGATGTTTTCATTTGGAGATACAGTTGCAATTGCTGCTGTTTACGGCCCTCATCAACTTCACCCACAACACCTACAAAATCCTGAAAAAGGGATATTAAGATGCAATTATAATATGATGAGTTTTTCTGTTAGTGATAGAATTCGTCCTGGACCGTCAAAAAGGTCTACTGAAATTTCAAAGATTACTGAATGGGCTTTGAATAAAAGTGTTATGATTGACGAATTTCCTAATACTGTTATTGATGTTCATATTATGATTCCGCAGGCAGATGCTTCAACTCGTTGCGCAGGAATTAACGCAGCTTCAATGGCACTTGCTCACGCAGGAATTCCAATGAGGGATATTGCAACCAGCGTTTCAATAGGAAAGATAGACAAAACATTAGTTGTTGATGTTGACAAGGCAGAGGAGGATTATGAAGGAGGCGAAGGCCCTACAGATATTGCTTTGACATTCTTGAATAGTATCGATGAGATTTCACATATTCAGTTAGACGGAAAGATTTCAACTAAAGAATTAAAAGAAGCAGTTAAGTTAGGACGAGAAGCTACAAAGAAAATCTATGAAATTCAAAAAAAAGCTTTGAAACAAGCAGTGGAGGGAAGCAGATGATTAACATATCAAACTTAACAAGCAAAAGAATTAAAGAATACCTTGCAAAAGGAAAAAGGTTTGATGGAAGAAAACTTGATGAGTTCAGAGAAATTAAAATTGAGTGTGGAATTTCAAAAAAAGCAGAAGGAAGTGCAGAAGTCCAAATCGGAAAAACAAAAGTTTTAGTGGGCGTGAAAATGCTGGTTGTAGAACCTTACGACGATTCACCTGACAAAGGTAATTTGATGGTAACTGCAGAGGTAACTCCAATGAGTCACCCAAAATATGAACTTGGACCCCCAAAATTTCTTGCAATTGAGCTTGGAAGATTGGTTGACAGAGGAATAAGAGAATCAGGATATATTGATTTTGACAAACTTTGCATTAAAGCAGGGGAAAAAGTCTGGGGGGTTTTTATTGATGTTTATTCTATAAATGACGACGGCAATTTGCTTGATGCGTCTTTTATTGGGGCGCTTGCAGCTTTGAAAAGTGCTAAGATGCCAGTTTATGATGCAAAGGAAGAAAAAATAAATTATGACAAGAAAGGAACTAAACCAATTCCGCTGACTAAGAATTTGCCAATTAATTTTAATGTTTACAAAGCAGGAGAGGTAATTTTTTTAGATCCAAGCATTGAAGAAGAAACAGCTAGTGAGGGGAAGTTAACTGTAGGGATTATTCCTGAAAAGCCAATCAGGATTTGTAGTATGCAGAAAGGAGATACAATGGAAATTAGCCCTGAGAAATTCGGCGAGATGCTTGATTTGATTGAAAAAAAGCATAAAACTTTTATAGGTGAAATAAATAATAAGATAGATAAAGCAATCAAGGAGTTGAAGTAAATGGAAAGTTTAATTGTATTTGAAGAGGGGAAGATTAAAAAAGAAAGACTTCATAATCAAATGAGTTCAATGATTTTGAAAAATTCAACAAAACTAATTATTAATAATGGAAAAATTCCTATTAGATTTGCAGTATATGTAGGTGAAGGAGAATTTAAAGGTTATAAAACAAATGATTTTTGGAATCTTGTTGGCGAAGGAAATTTAAATTTTGAAGTGCACAAAGAAAGACATGCTCTTCAGTTAGGAGCACCTATTAAAAATCTTATTGAAATTATAACCGAATTTTCAGATTATTTTGGTGGAACAAATTTATATGTAGTTGCAGAACAAGTTGATGAAAATGGAGAATTTGTTGAAGAATTATTTGGTTATCATATTGCAAAAGATGAAGAAGGAAAATTTGCAGCATATTAAAATGAAAATAAGGAAATTTTCAAGATATAAATTCCTGGGGGAATTTACATAATGGCAGAACCAAAAGCACATGAGTTAACAAAGTATGAGAAGACGCGGGTTTTAGGAGCCAGGGCTTTACAGATTGCAATGGATGCTCCGCTTTTGAAAAAAATTGAAAAAAGCAAATTAGAAAAATTGAATTATGATCCTATGGAAATTGCTAA
This sequence comes from Candidatus Pacearchaeota archaeon, assembly GCA_017609885.1. GTDB lineage: Archaea > Nanobdellota > Nanobdellia > Pacearchaeales > GW2011-AR1 > JACPLR01. Next base: position 35,344 of record JAFCDB010000001.1, on the reverse strand, counting down.
AGTTGAATTTGAAAATGATGTTTTGCCAATTACAGTTAAACAGCCAATGCCTGCTAAGAAAAGTGTGAAGATTAAGAAAACTGCAGAACCTAAAAATAAAGACAAAGAAATAATTGAAAAAGAAATTGAGGAGGAAAAGGAAATTGCAGAGGAAGGAGAAATTATGGAGCTTGCTAATCCTCGGGATGAGGAAGGGGAGGGGACAGAGAGTGGAAAGGGAGAAATTGAATAGTTGTGTTGTTTCTTATTATACAAATATTTTTATAGTTTAAGTTTATAATTTTTTAATGATTGTAATGCACGTCTATAGGAATGATTTGGATTTAATGAAGGAAACTTTTGAGCAAGAGAATTTTGACAAACTTAAATGTGATTTTGATGATTTTTTAGGATGGATTATAAAAAGAATTAATATAGAGTGGATGCAGGATGATACACCCAGATATGGTAAGGAACCGAGGATGTATGCTTTTGAAAGGTATTTGGATCATGAGACAAATAAGAGAATTAGTATGGCGCGTAAGATAGGGTTGAATAAGGGACAAGTTCGCGAAGGGATTGTTAAAGTATTTACAAAAAGGACAATTGATTATTTTGATAATTATGGCTCAAAAGGAGATCAAAGAAAAGATGGAGAGTGTTTGCGAACTTTGTTAGAAACTTGGGAATTCTAAACTTTAATAAACCTTAATTTCTTTTTTATTTTATGAAAATAAAGAGGTTAATTGCAAGAAAAATTAGAGATACGCGTGGTGATCCAACAATCCAAGTAGAACTAAACAATCACTTTGGAAAATTTAAAGCAAGTGCACCAAATGGAAAATCACGGGGGAAGTTTGAAGCAAAGCCGTGGAAGAAGAGTCTATCAAGAGATATTTCAGTTATAAATAGTTTTAAATTAAAAGAAATCAAATTTGAGAAATTTGATGACTTAAAAAAATTAGAGAAAATCTTCAGGAAAAAAATTGGAGCTAATACAATGGTTGCTTTAGAGTATGTTTTTCTCAAAGCTTTGGCAAAAGAACAAAAGAAGCAAGTATGGCAGTTAATTAATTCAAATGCAAAAAAAATCCCAATTCCTGCAGGAAATGCAATTGGAGGAGGAAGTCACAGTTCTGGCAAGCGTCCAGATTTTCAGGAATTTCTTTTTATCCCTAAAACAAAAAAATTCAGAGAAGCAATAAAAATAAATAAAAAATCCTGGAAAAGTTGCAAAAAGATTTTGAAATCAAAAAAAACAAATGATGAAAATGCATGGCAGACAGATTTTTCAAATGAAGAGATTATGAAAATTATGCAAAATATTGGAAAAAAATTTAATGCAAGAGTTGGAATTGATATTGCAGCGTCGGAATTTTATAAAAATAAAAAATATCATTATAAAAATTACAAAAGAAAATTAACAAAAGAACAGCAGATAAAATTTATGAAAAAAATTAAAGAGAAATTTTATTATCTTGAAGATCCATTGGAGGAAAATGATTTTCAGGGTTTTTCGAAAATTAAATCAAAAGGGCTGATTGTTGGAGATGACTTAACTGTTACGAATTTGTCGAGGATAAAATTGGCTATTAAGAAAAAAGCAATTAATGCAATTATTATAAAACCCAACCAAAATGGTTCACTTATTGAAGTTGAAAAAATTGTTGAGTTTTGCAAGAAGAAAAGAATAGTGATGATTTTTTCGCATAGAAGTGGTGAAACTTCCGACAATATCTTAGCAGATTTATGTTTTGGATTTCAGGGGGATTTTATTAAAACAGGAATTTTAGGAAAAGGAAGAAAAGAAAAATTAAAAAGATTGATGGAAATTGAGAGAGGAATTAAGTGAATTTATTCGTGAATGTTCTTTCCCCATTTTTCTTTAAAATCTATAAACTCAATTTGTCCGCGCTTATTTCCTTTTTTTGCTATTAATATTTGACTAAAAATATTATTCTCAAGTAACCACTGGCATTTTTGTTTTTCTTCTTTGCTAAGCAATCCATTTATTTTAACCTCCATTCCAACAACAGTATGTTTTTCTTCATGAAGATGTTTCATAACAATAAAATCAGGGAATCCTGTTCCAACAACAAGCAGTTTCTTAAACGGATTGTATTTTCTTTTTGCTTTAATTAATTTGCTTCCAACTAAATCAACATTGTTTGTCCATTTATCAACAGCCCATCCCCTGCTCTCCCAATATTCTCTTGCTTTTAACTCAAATCTTGCACCTCTTGCCCTTGATAATTTTCCTTTTTTTATTTCAGATCTTTTTTTTAAAACTACTTTGCCTTTTTCATTAAATGTTGCTTTATGTTCAGGAATTTTCTCCATATTTTTCCTCCTCATCAACTTTCATTGCCAATTCAATCAAAGCAATTTGCTCCGGATGCATGTGCTCTTTATATTTAGATAAACAACATTTGTTGCATATTTTTTTAATGTTTTCTTTTTTCATGTCTAAATTTTCGCCTTCAGTATAGAAGCAAACTTCTCCACATTCATCACATTTTATTTTTTTTGAGAAACCAGAATCAAAATTTGAGCACACTACTACATCTGCCTTTCCCCCTTTCATCCATTTTTTATGTTTGACTCTCGACATTGCCAAAATCTCTATAGGCACTTCTTCCATTTTAATTTTTTTCAATAATTTTCCTCCTTAAATGAATTATTCCCACTGCGATAGTCGCACCCAAAGTGTTGAAAACTAAATCCAAAGAAGTGTTATAATATCCTCCTACGCCGGTTTCTGGGAGTACAATTACTGCAATAAATTCAACAATTTCATTTAAAGCTCCGAATCCCATTCCAATGAGGATAATCAGGAAATAAATAACTTTGCAATTTATGTCTTTTTTTAGATAGGGTTTTAACAAGTGCCAGCCCACAAGAGTCGCAACTCCAAATCCAAATGCATGAACAAATTGGTCGAATTTAAATAAAACAAATTCTCCGGAATTAATTAAAGGGATTAAAATTACACTGTATAAAACGCCGTCGCCGATTCTTATTCCACCACCTGCCATATGCAAAAAGCCCCATATTGAAAGTCCCCACAAAATAAGATAATCAAAATTTGTTTTTCTTAGAGTTGAAAAAATCAAGGTAAAAAAGAAAATCATAACTCCAACATAAATTAAAAATTCTAAATTTCCTATAGAGAGATAATAAATTGAGAACGCTGCTATGTAAATCAAATTAAAAATTACAAGCACCCATTCACCATTTTTTAATTTCATCATAAATCCCTTCCAAATAATGTTCTTCGGTTATTTTCTTTTGCGCGCTTAATTGCTTTTTCTAAAACTTCAATTGTTTTTTTCTCAAGCTCCAAAGATACATCGCCGGCAATATTCCTGACTTTGTTTTCCTTGTCAATTTCTTTTACAATTTTCTTAATGTTATTTTGTTTTATTAGGTTTGGCATTTTATTTGATTAATATAACTATCCCATACAACAAAGCAACTGCTGCGATTATTCCAACGCTGACGGTAATCCAATCTAGGATTCTAAGGATTTTTTTGTTCATTTTATTTCCTCCTTTGGTTTCATAAATGGAAATAAAATAACATCGCGGATTGAAGGTTGATTTGTGAGTAGCATTACTAATCTATCGATTCCCATTCCATATCCAGCAGTTGGAGGCATTCCTACCTTTAATGCATTTACAAAGTCTTCGTCCATAGGCATAGCTTCATTGTCTCCTTTTTTCAAAAGTTTTGCCTGTTCTTTTAATCTATTATCTTGGTCAATGGGATCGTTTAATTCGTCATATGCTTTTACAATTTCTGCTCCGTCAATTATTAGCTGAACAGAATTTATTTTTCTTTTATCTTCTTCATTTCTTTTTGCCAAAGCAATCATTTCAACAGGATAATGAGTTAGAAAAGTTGGTTGAATTATTTTTGGTCTTGCAACTTTTTTATATAACTCATCAAGTAAAGATCCATAATGATGGCAATTTTTTATATCGACATTTTTAATTTTTTTAAATTTAATTTCCTTTTCAAGTTTTTCAAAGTTATCTGCTTTATCAATATCTATCTTAGTTTCCTTAAAAATTAAATCTCTAAATTTAATTCTCTTGAAAGGGGTTTTTAAATTAATTTGTTTTCCTTGATATTCAATCTTATCTCCAAGTTTTAATTTTTTCCTGATTTTGTCAAAGAATTTTTCTGCCATCTTAATATGATATTCATAATTTTTATAGGCGACATAATATTCCATCATAGTAAATTCTGGGTTATGGAATGCATCAATTCCTTCATTTCTAAAATTTTTACATACAGTAAAAACTCTTTCAAATCCTCCAACAATTAATCTTTTCAAATACAATTCAGGAGAAATAGATAAAAACAACTCAATATCTAAAGCATTTAAATGAGTTTTGAATGGTTTTGATGAAGCACCCCCGTAAATAGTTTGCAAAGTAGGAGTTTCAACCTCTACAAATCCTTCTTCCTTTAGAAATTCTCGAATGCTATCAATGATTATTTCCCTTTTCAAAAAAACATCTTTAACTTCCGGATTCATAATCAAATCCAAGTATCTTTTTCTATATCTGTCTTCCTTTTCTTTTAATCCGTGGAATTTTTCAGGCAGAGGCAAAACTGCCTTTGATAAAAGTTCTACTTTGTCGACGAGGATTGAAATTTGTTTTGTCTTTGTTTTTATTATTTTTCCTTCAACCCCAATAAAATCTCCGTTGTCAATATATTTTTTAAAAAATTCAAATTGTTTTTGAGGAGTTTTATCTTTTTGTAAAACAAGCTGTATTTTTCCTGACCCATCTTGCAGGGTTGCAAAAAATATTTTTCCGAGATTTCTCTTTGTCATAATCCGTCCAGCAGTTTTTACTTTTGTTCCAAGTTTGAATTTCAAGCACTCCTCAATTTTGAATTTTTTGTTATACTTATGAGGATAGGGATTTATGCCCTGCTCTCTCAACTCTTTTATTTTTCTTAATCTGTTTTCGATAATTTGTTTTTCTCGGCTCATTCTAAATCAAGACAACTATGATTTATAAAGTTTGATACATTCTCCATTCTGCGACATGCATTTCTTTTAGATTGATAATTCCCTCAAGATGATTCTCTCTGGTTTCAGGAGTCATTTCCATTATTTCTTTATTGCTTGCTTTTATTTCTTCTTTAATTCTTTCTCTGGCTTCTCCTGCAGTTTCAGACAACTCCTCATTTTTAACATCCATTAAATAAGATTCATCTAAAAGAGGTTCTCCAAGTATAATGTCTGGCTCTCTTGCAACTTCATAGCGGGCATCTATAACATTTAAATGAATTAATCTTCCGAATATAAAATTCTCTTCTAAAGTTTCTTGCAGGTCGAATTTTTTAACAATAAAAGGCGGAAGGCCAACAAAAATCCTGTCAACTGGGCGCTGGGTAGTCCAAGCACCTGCTATAATTGTTCGAACATCGTCATAATAATATCTGTCTTCTTCATTTTCAATAGTTCTAACCATTTCCTCAATTTTTTCAAAACTGTCAAATTCAAATTCTTCTGAAACGAATATAAAATAATATGCCTCTATTTCTCCGTCAAGATTATATGCTGGAAAGTATCCAAGGTTTTGATAATTTCCTGGAGAGTATTTCAAGAGATAATCTTCAGCAGCAACTTCTGCTAATTGGGGGGAGATTAAAAAGGGTTCAGGACCGATGTCAGTTAAATCTACAATCTCGCTATTCCGGTTTTGATATATTAAAACTCCTACTAAAACTAAGACAATGACAACTGCAAAAGTCCAATAATTTTTTTTCTTATTCTCTTTTTTCATGCTTTTCTCTGTCATTTTCTTTTTTATTTTTTAGATTCTTAAAACCTTAAATTCTTTGAAATCCTGAAACGGCTGTTCCTGAATCTGAATATCTTTTATCACTGCATGTTTTGGGCCTTTTTTGCAAATTTCAAAAAGCTTGTCAACATTGTCGATGTCTCCCTCTGCAAAAACTTCTACTTTGCTGTTTTCTAAATTTCTCACAAAGCCTTTTAACTTTAATTTTTCAGCGTTTTCTTTGACGAAATTTCTGAAAAAAACACCCTGAACAGTTCCTTTAATGGTAATTTTCACTGCTTTCTTCATATAAAATTAAGGAAATGATTATTTAATAAATCTATGGTTATGAAGCATTTGCAAGATAATAAACCATAGAGATTAAAGTAATTGCCACGAAAAACAACAAGGACGAAATAACAATCGCAGCTGCAGCTTTGGATTTTGTGATCTTATGAAACTTTGAGATTCCAAAAATCGAGAGTGCAAAAATATGGATTAAAGCAACAGCAGTTAGTACAACATCAATAATTGCTCCAGGTTGAGAAAAATATTCTATATATGTCTGTTTAAGTATTTCCATGTCCTGTGTTTGCTGAGCCGAATATAAAATACTATTATCAATTGGAAAAAATATAATTAAAATTGAAGTTAAAATTGTATAAACAGCTCCTACAATTAAAGCATAAGTAACTGGCTTGAAAGTTTTGAAAAATTCTTTTTTAGTTTTGAAAATTTTAGTTCCTATATGAAAAATTCCTGAAATTGCAAATGGGTACAAAAAAGAAAAGATTATCGCTGTGATAAATGCAAAGATAAAATCATAAATTCCAAAATCATTTGAAATAAAGAAAAACGCGACGCTGATTGAAACAATGAACGAGAGAAGATAAAAAAATATAAATATTTTTAGTATTGGAAAATAATCTTCTTCTTTTTCAACGCTTTTGAAAAATTCTTTTGGGTAAAAATAAAGTTTCCAAAGTTTAGAAAAATAACCTGCAATTGAATCTGATTTTGCCACCTGCTTTTTCATAATCTGTGAAGGGGAGGGGGGTTTATAAGTTTTTTGAGAGATTAATTAATTCGCTGTTTCTTTTTCTTCTTTGATTTCTTCTTTTGATTCTGTCTTTAAATTGCTAAGGTCTTCGATGTTGATTGTATTTACGAGCTCCCTGAATTCTAAAAATTTATCTGCGGGAATTCTTGTTCCTGCTTTTGTAAATCCTGTGTATCTGTCGCTTGTGACAAACTCCCGAATTGTGACACCTGTTTTTCCGCTAAAGTCGTCGATTCTCACAACAATTTCTGTTGTTTCATTCTTTTTTATCTTGCCAATGTCTTTTTCCATGCCTGAAATTAGAAAAGCAAGTTTTTAAAGATTAATGTTGTGTATTAAGATAATGAAAAAACAAATTCCAGAAACTTACAAAAAAAAATTAAAAAAGCAGCAGTATCGAGTAGTCGGAGCTCATTCAGCTGTAAAAGTTTGCGGATGGACAAAGAATTGCCTGCGTGGGAAAGGGAAATGTTATAAACATAAATTTTATGGGATTCAAAGTCATCAATGCATGCAGATGACAACTTCGATGTTTTGCGCTTCGCGATGCAAATTTTGTTGGCGGGGGCAAAAAGCGCCTGTAAGCGAAAAATGGTATGGGGTTGTTGACAGTCCTAAAAAAATAATTAACGATTCTTTAAAACAACATGCAAAATTGTTGATAGGTTTCGGGGGTTTGAAAGGAGCTGATAAAAAATTAATAAATGAAATGAAAAATGTAAAGCACGTTGCTTTGTCTTTAACAGGAGAACCGATAACTTATCCAAGGATAAATGAACTTTTACAGGAATTTCATAAACAGGAGATTTCAACTTTTATTGTGACAAATGCGCAGTATCCAAATGAAATTAAAAAAATTAAAAATGTTACACAATTGTATTTGAGTATTGATGCGCCAAATAAAGAATTGATGAAGAAAATTGACAGGCCGTTGTTTAAAGATTATTGGGAGCGGATGTTGGAGAGTTTGAAAATTCTAAAGACGCGAAAATATAGGACTGCAATAAGGTTGAGTTTGATTAAAAATGAAAATATGGTTGAACCTGAGAATTATGCCGAGCTGATAAAAATCGGGATGCCGTGGTTTATTGAGCTGAAAAGTTATATGTGGGTTGGAGCAAGTCAGGATTTTTATAGTGTGGAGAATATGCCACTAATGGATGATGTTAGAAATTTTGGCAAAGAATTATTGAAATTTTTAGAACATTATGAAATTGCTGATGAGCATGTGCCGTCGAGGACGATGTTACTGGTGAGGAAGAATAAAAAGGGACAGGAGGAAATTGATTTTTCCGAACTCTCCTTGCGCAGGAAAGAAGATGCAGATGCGGGTAAACAGTGAAGTTTTTAAATTTCAAATTCTTTCTATATCTATGAATAAGAAAGCTCAAAAAACTGCGGTGATAATTACTATATTAATTATGATAGCTTTTGTCTTATTAGTCTTTGTTCTTTTTAAAAATAAATTCAAGAATCCAGAAGTTATAATAGAACTATCCACTTATGATTTAACTATTGATGATCTCAATATCAGTTGTAATGGTTATTGTTATCTTGGAAAAGAAAAATGCCAGAGTTTAGGTTGTGAACATTGCAATAAACATCCTGGAGATTGCGACCTTGATCTTACTTACAAAGTCAGCGCAAGACTCCCTCCAGGAAAAGATTATATAGATTGTGAAGCTAAAATTTACATAGATAACTCAGCTATATCTTCGTTTGAAAACAAATTCCAACTCAATAAATACTCCCCTACAAGGGAACTAATTTATCCGTATTCTATTGGAGATTATGCATTAAATACAACAACTTTCGAATTTTGCTGCCAGGATGTTTGCATCGGCCGAACACAAGGTCCAATTTGTCCAACAATGGTTGAACTGCAAAGTACTGAAACAGGAAATCTTGGGCTATCAATAAGCTAATTTGGTGTAATAATTATTTAATCTAATAACGCCTTTTTTCTCACAAAATTTTAAATACTAAACTTCTTGAAACTAATTTCAGTTAACAACTGATATATAGGTTGCTTCTGCAAAAACAAACAAGTAGCAAATTTTATAAACCTTCATTTACCACTTAATATAAGAAAATGTTCTATTTAATTGACGTGGAGGATTTTATAAGAGTAGAACCGAGGCTTTTTGGTCTGCCTACTAGTGAGGCTGTTGAAGAGCAGTTGAAAAATAGCTACATTGGGCATTTTGATAAGGAACTTGGAAGTGTCATAGCTGTTGCAGGTGTAAAAGGAATTGAAGAGGGAATCATCATTCCCGGCGATGGCGCAGCATATTACAAATCAAACTTCGAACTCGTTGTTTGGAAACCTGAAATTCAGGAATTAGTCCACGGAATCATCAGCGAAATAACAAATTTCGGGGCATTTATCGACATGGGGGCAATACAAGGAATGATTCACATTAGCCAGACAATGGATGACTATGTAAGCTTCTCAAAAACAAATACATTGATAGGAAAAACAAAAAAACGAAGCCTGAAAAAAGGAGACGCCTGTGCTGCAAGAATTGTAGCAGTCAGTTACAAACTGGGCGAGCCAAAAATCGGCTTAACAATGAGACAGCCAGGACTTGGAAAAATAGAATGGATTGAAGAAGACAAAATAAAAGAGAAAAAAGAAACAGAAAAAACATTAAAAGAAGAATCAAAGAAAGAAAGTAAAAAGGAGGCGAAGAAAAAATAAAATGAACAAAGAAGAAAAAGAAACTGGAAAACAGGAAGAAGAAAGTAAAATAGAGCAAGAATTAAAGGAAAAAGATGTTAAAGAAAAAGTTGATGAAAAACCTGAAAAAAAACCAAAGAAAAAATTAGAAGAACTTGAAAAAATTCAAATGGCGAAGTTAAGAGGTAGAGTGGTTATATTAAATCCAGAACAATCAGAATTTGCAAAAAATTTAAATCTAAATAAAAAAGCAAATTATGTTAAGAAAAAATAAAATGGCAAGAAAAATTCATAAAGTTATTAGAATTACTCAATCTAAACCCCTTTACAAGGATTTTGCAGAAGAAGGAAGTAATAATACAATTGTCCCTTGGTTTGGAGATTTAGAAAATGCAGGAACTTTTACAAAACAGGAAGCAAAGAAAATTGAATTTGATTTAAGGTCAAATACTCTAAATTTTGATAATCAATATCATTCACTAATTGTAAAAATTCCTATTGAGGAGAAAACATGAACATCACAAAAGAATTTGACAACAAACTTTTGCACAGAAAAGAAATAGTCGCGACTCTCGAAGCTGAATCAACTCCTTCAGAACAAAAAGTTAGAGAAATGCTGACAGAAAAATTTAAAAAACCAGAGGAGCAAATTGTTGTAGAAACAATTAAAGGAAAATTTGGCTCAAGAATCTTTGAAATTTCAGCTAAAATTTATGATGATGCAGAGAGTTTGAGAAAATATGAAACTGTTTCGAAAAAAGAACGGAAGAAACGTTTGAAAGAAGCAGAAGAAAAAGCAAAAACAAAATCTGAAGCAAAAAAATCAGAAGCTGAAGAAACTAAAAAAACTGCTGATGAAAATATCCAAGAACCAAAAGAACCTGAAAAAGAAATTGAAGAAAAAGCAAATCCTGATAAAGAACCTAAAACAGAGGAGGTTAGTAAAAATGAATGAAAGAATTTCTAAAGATTATTTGTCAATTGCCGGACTTATCACAATATTTTTAGCAGTCGGAATTTCAAGCTGCTATTGTTGGAATGCTTTTGAAAATAGAGATGCCCCGTCTGCAGAAGTTCAGCAAGAACAAAGAGCAAGATTTGAAGAAATATATTATCAAGGTGATGAAAGGGTTAATGCATTGCGAGAAGCTGCGATTTACTTAGGACAAAGATAAAATGGTAAAGAAAAAGAAAACTGAGAAAAAAGGAAAAAAACCTCACAAAAATAAACCAACCAGCAGGAAATATACAAAATATCAAATTGAAGGAGATAAAATTATCCGAGGGAAAACCTGTCCAAGATGCGGCCCAGGAATTTTCTTAATGGACATCAAGGACAGATTATATTGCGGAAACTGTAGATATACAGAATTTAAAGGAAAAGAAAAATAATCTGAAATTTTAAATAAAAAAATAAAATGACAAAAACAGAGGAAAATTTAAAAACTGCGTTTTCAGGAGAGTCGCAGGCAAGGAATAAGTATGATTATTTTGCAAAAGTTGCGCGAAAGCAGGGGTTTCATTACATTGCGAAAATTTTTGAAGAAACAGCAGAAAATGAAAAGCAGCATGCAAAAGATGAGTTCAAGTTTTTGAAAGGAATTGGTGGCACAAAAGAAAATTTAAAGGCGGCGATTGAAGGCGAGCATTATGAAAACACAGAAATGTATCCACAGATGCAAAAAGATGCAGAAGAAGAAGGAAATCATGAGGCTGTGAAATTGTTTAAAGAAATTGCAGAAGTTGAAAAAAACCATGAAGAAAGATATAAGAAACTTTTGGAAATGGTTGAAAAAAGAACTGTATGGAAAAGAGATAAGCCCATAAAATGGAAATGTTCAAAGTGCGGTTATATTCACGAGGGAACTGAACCTCCGGCAGTTTGTCCAAGTTGCAAACATGCAAGGGAATATTACGAACCTGAGTGCATGTGTTTTGATGAAAACTGCGAGTGTTGCAATTAAATTCCTAATAAATCTAAAACAATCCCTACTAATAAGGCAAGTACTGATAAGACAAAGATTACTGCAGAATTGTATTTTGCTTTTGATGTTGCGTTTGATTTTATAATGTACTCAAGGGCATGTTTTTGTTTTCCTTTTATATCTTTTGTTTTTTTGACAGCTTCGAGAAGATTGTTTTCTATTGCTAAAGTTGATCTGCGAGATTGGAGTGTGTAAAGGTAGCCGAAGTAAAGGACAAAGCCGATTGTTCCTGTGTACCAAGCAATTTTCACCCAGAGAGGACTATAGAAGTTAAGGACGATGATTATTCTGTAAGCTATTGTTGCGAAAATTCCAATAAGGAAAAATGTCCACTTCAAAGAACCAAGGTATTGTTCTATTGCCTCTTCCATGAATCATTTAAGATAATTAGTTATAAAAATGTTTTTGTATTATTCAAAAGGATTGTCATGCGATGCCATGCCATGCGCTTTTTTGTAAACATCATAAATTGTGAAGCATTTATTAGCAGCATCTGCAGCTGCAAGCGCCCTGACAAGCCTCTCAGCATAATTATCTTTTTTAATTTTCTTCAGCTCAATTTCTTTCTCTTCTTTTTTATCTTTCTCTTCTTTTTTCTTAAATAAAGAACCAAACAAAGCGCTGAATGGATTTGTGTCCTCAGACTTTTTTTTCTTTTTCTCCTCTTCATTTGCTTCCTTATCATCTTCTAAGTAATGGTCCAAATCCTTTTTCAATTCATCCAAGCTTTCTGTTGTTGCACCTTCAATTAATTTCAACGCATCTTCGACATCTGATTTTTTCAAATTCTGCTCAAGAATTTTTAGTTCTTCTTCATTTAAAGCATAAGCATTAAAATTAACAGTTGCTTTTCCTCCTAAAAGAAAGTGCTGCCCTTGTTTTATTGGAATTCCCCGAAATCTAAAATCAATTAAAACAACTGAGTAGTATTTTCTTTTTGGAATTTTCAGCTCTGTTGGAAGTTCAGCTGTTCTTGTTGCTTCCTTAACATCAAATTCATCTTTTCCAATTAAGGTTAATTGCAAAAGAATCGTATTAAATGTTTTTACAAGTTCTGGATTTCTTCCCTGCTCTTCCATTTCAAGTTCAGATGCTGATTTTAAGTAAGGTTTTACCCACCGTGAATATAATTGCAAAGAATTTACCTGAGAACGAAGATAATTTTTCTCAATTGCAAATCTTTTTCTCAACTCTGCCTCACTTGAATCTTTCCAATACAAAAATTCATCAAGCCGCGGCTTCAAAACCCGTTTCACCCTGTCATTCAAATCCATCTCATCAATATCTTTTATCGAATTAGCATACATAAATCCATCTCTGAGAGTAACAAAATTCAAATCCTGAGCCATCATGTTTATAGAACCTCTTCCTCGCTTAATATCAACATTATCCATCCAAATTTGTTTCAATGCCAACAACCCAGCTTCTTTTTCTTCCTTATTTTCAGATTTTACAGCATCATAATGTCCTAATCGAATTTCAAAATCTTTCAAGTCATAAATTAAGTTGATAATACTTTTCAAAACAGTGTTTATCGTCCCCATTGATTCTGTGACATTTTTTTGCATGATTGATTTTCTCTGCCCAAATTCTGCAAAATGTCCGCTTCCAGGACTTGAAGTAAAATTATCAACAAGTTTTTCAACCTTGCCACCAAATAAACTATTTGCCATATCCAACACCCAGAAATACACAGGTTCAAGAGTTTCTGAAGAAGAGTCGTAGACAAGCTCGTGGCTTTGAGCAGGCCAATCCCCTTTATTTGTCTTTTTCAGAACATCTTCTATAATTGTTTTAATTTCCTCTGCCATTTTACTTAGATAGATGGTTGGGGAATTATTTAAAGTTTCGCTTTTAATATTTGGTTGTTGTAGAGATTTCACTTAAAGAAATGTTTCTGCAAAACATAAAGAGGTGGTAATCTGCGATTTGGTCTCTTAATTTTATTACATTGCTGTTAACTCTGCCTGCTTCTAAATCTCCTCTATCAACTTCTTTCAGGAATAGTTTTCCATGATAAAGAGTTCCAATAACTTCTTCGTTATTAATTGGGTTTTTCCTTGTGACTACTCTGACTCTTCTCATAATCTTATATTGATTTTTATAGTTATAAATTTTTATGCTATTTTTTATCATCAAAAAACTTAAAAGTTCCATTAACTTGATTAAATCATGAAATTATTCAAAAAGAGGCAGAGAACAGTTGATTTTACGAAAATGCCGAATGCAGTTATTCCAAAAAGAGATTTTAGAGTGATAGGAGATGCTGTTGATTTGCGGGGTGAAAAAATGCCCCAAAGTGACACAGTAGATTTGTCAAATGCAAATCTTCAATCTGTAAAACCTGCAAGTTCAGATGGAATGCTTGACTTTCTTTCAAAGCCCTCAACTTCAACTTCTCCATCAACAAATGTTGTGACACAGGTAAGTGAAATTTCTGAGCTGAAAACTAAAATGCGCGGAGTTACAGGCAAAATTGAGGAAAATGCAAATGAGATTTATAGATTAATACAAAGGATTGAGCTTTTGGAAAAGAAGATTGATAGATTCGAGAATCGTGGGATATAAAAGTTTATTAACTTACTTATTCTATGAAAAATATGGCAACTAAAAAATCAGAACAACCTCAAATGCCAAAGGAAGAAGAAATTGGATTTCATAAGGGCGCAATTAATACACTGGTAAATGAAAGAAACGAGTTAGTTAAAATGATTCAGCTTGTTGAACAGATAATGCAAGCGCATGGAAAAAGACTTGAAGAACTTGGCGTGAAACTTGGGAAATAAAAACATTAAAAGAAAATATTCTAAAAATCATTTTGAGTCTTTAATTAGTATTTATAAAAAAGATTTGTGGCGACAGATAATTTATGATTTTGCATTTAGATGTTGTTGAAAACAATAATCCTAACATTTATTAATAGTCTTCTCTTGTAAATATTATGTCAAAAAAATTATTTGAAAATGAAATTTATGCATATTCTTTGGAAAATGCAATTACATTTGGTGAGGCAAAACCATCAGTTGTCTTGCCAAAACTTTTTCAGCACGATTTGGAAAAAGAAAGTATTCCTGAAATTATGCCGAAGGTAAATGAAATAGTTGAAAAAGTTAATTCACTTTCTAAAGAAGAGAAAATGCAAATGTTTGAAAAATATAAAAAATTTGTAAAAGAGCACAAAAAAGAAGAATTAGGACTAAAAGACCTCTCAAAAGTAAGTGGAAAACCTGTTTTTCGCCTGTCGCCTTTTCCTTCAGGGAGTATTCATATTGGAAACGCGCGGACGTTTTTGCTAAATGTCCTTTATGCTGAAAAATACAAGGGAAAAATTTTACTTGTTATCGATGATACAATTGGCAGTGAAGAAAAACAAATTGTTAAAGAAGCATACAAACTAATCCCCGAAGCATTTAATTATCTCGACATAAAATACAAAAAACCCATCATTTACAAATCTGACAGATTAGAAATTTATTACAAATATGCAAAGCAACTAATAAAAAAAGATGTAGCGTATGTTTGTTCTTGCAGTCAAAAAGAAATAAGAGAAAACAGATTGAAAAGACGAGAATGTTCTTGCCGGCAGTTTAATGTTAAAGAGCAATTGAAAAAATGGAAGAAGATGTTCAAGGCAAAACCTGGAGATTACACTTTAAGAATTAAAACTTCAATGCAGGACCCTGACCCTGCTTTTAGAGACAGAGTTTTACTAAGAATTTCTGACCGTCCACACCCAAGAAAAAAAAGGAAATACCGTGTTTGGCCGTTGTTGGAATTTTCCTGGGCAATTGATGATCACCTACTTGGTGTAACGCACATTATTAGGGGAAAGGATTTAATGATTGAAGGAAAAATGCAGGAATATATTTGGGATATTTTCAAATGGAAAAAGCCGCAGTTTATTTACAATGGAATGATGAAAGTTGGAGGAGTTGGGAAATTAGCAAAGAGCAAATCACAGAAAGAAGTGAAAAGCGGAAAATATTTGGGGTGGGATGACCCTCGGACTTGGAGTGTGCAGAGTTTAGCAAGAAGAGGGATTTTAACTTCTTCAATTAGAAAATTTGTTGAAAAAATTGGATTGACTCAAAAAGATATAACTATTCCAATTGATGATTTGTATGCAATTAACAGGAGAAAATTAGATAAAGTTGCGAAAAGATTTTTCTTTGTTGAAAATCCTGTAGAAATACAAATTGAAAATGCGCCAGAAATAAAAGAAAAATTTGTCAGAGTTTTGCCAGAAAGTGACGAACTCAAGGAATTGAAATTAAGAAAAGAAATTTTTGTTGCTTTGAAAGATTTCAATAAATTTAAGGGAAAAGAAATTCGATTGATGCATTTGTATAATTTGAAATTAGATAAGAATTCAGTTTTTACTTCGCATGAAATTAATTCAAAAATACAGAAAATTCACTGGGTATCTAAAAAAGTAAATGCGAGAATTTTAATGCCTGATGGGAACTGGAGCGAGGGATTTGCAGAGGAAAGTATTAAAGAATTGAAGAAAGGAGAAATTATACAATTTGAAAGATTTGGATTTTGCAAATTCGATGGAAAAAACAAGGGCCAATATATTTTTTGGTTTGCGCATGAGTAAGAAACATTTAAATAATTAAAAATCTAATAGTTGTTAAGGAATAAATTTCCTATTATACAAATGAAAGGGGGTGAAAATGAAAAAAGATAAAAGAGGAGTGTCAAGTATAATTGCTACAGTTCTTATGATTGTTATAGTCATTGCAGCAATTATAATCTTGGGAGGAATAGTTCTTAATTATATCAAGAACAGTGTTCCAGAAGATGAAGATCCATTAGCTTGTATTAATAATCGATTTACTATTGAAGGAATTGAAAGTAATGGCCCATATAGATTAGAATTTAGTCTAAAGAAAACATCAGGAGATTCCACAGTAAATTCAATATTATTTAGAGCAAAAGATACAGATGGAACAATTATAGGAACAAGATTAGAAAGTTCAAATATCCCAAATGTTGGAGAGACAAAGAAAATGGAGAAAATCCGATTTAATACAGACTTAAATGCTGACAACACTCAGGACCCTGATTGCACTACTGGAAATTGTATCAATTTCCAAACAGGACAATATTTAATAGAGATATACCCTATAATTGATGGAAACGAATGCCCAATAGCTGACTCAATGATTGAAGAAATAACACCTTAATTTTTTACCTTACTTTTTCTTTAATTTTTTTATCATATAGTTTCCACTTAATTTATATCCCAACTTTCTATAATAATTTCTTGCACCTACTCCAGAAATAACAGCAATTTTTTCTCTGTCTTCCTTTTCAATAATTTCCTCAGCAACCTCCATTAACTCCTTCCCAATTCCTCGATGCTGTCCAATTCCTTTTCCTCTTTTACCCAACGCAAGAGCCTGTCCATAAACATGCAATTCTCTGATTAAAGCGCAGTTTTTCAGCTCAGGAATAAAAGTTTTTTCAGGAATTCTCAATCGCAAAAGTCCAAATAAAATATTTTCTTTGTTAACTGCCTGAATGAAAAATTCTTTTCCTCCTAATGCATTGTATCTTAAAATTTTTATTTTATATTTTGGATTTATTTTTTTTCTTCTTTGCAATGCAAATCCAATTTCCCTGAATCTTATTTCTTTTATTGAGGATTTGTTTTTTCTTAGAAATTCATCTAAATCTTTTCTTAAACTTATTCTTGTTGTTCCTGCAATTATAAATTCCGGAGGCAGCTCTCTCATAATTCTCATCACCCTGCAATATTCTGGAATAATTTTAAAAATTTCAATGAGTAGTTTTAGGATTTTTTCCTGAGTGTAGGGATGGAATTTATTTTTCTTAAAATCTTTTTCTAATTTTGAACCCTTAATAACTTGGCAAGGATAAATTTTTAATTGGTCTGGCTTAAAATCAAGATTTGAAAATATTTCTTTAAACATTGCCAAATCTTTTTTCATGCTACTTCCAGGAAGTCCTGGCATCATATGGTAGCCGACTTTAAATCCTGCATTTTTCAGCCGCTTTGTTGCTTCAATGACATCTTTTACAGTATGCCCTCGATTTACTTTCTTATAAATTTCATCATCAATTGCCTGCACTCCTAATTCTACACGGGTTGCTCCAAATTCCAAACAATTCTTAATATGTTTTTCACTTGCAAAATCCGGGCGGGTTTCAATGCAGAGAGCAACACATCGATGCTTTGCTTTTTCATTTAATCTTTTCGCCTGTTCTAAATTTCTAGAATCTTGTCCATTTAAAGCATCATAACATTTCTTCACAAAATTCTTTTGATATTTTAATGGATATGAAAGAAATGTTCCTCCCATTATAATTAATTCAATTTTGTCTGTAGGGTGATTCATTAATTTGAAAGCTTTTAATCTTGATTTAACTTGTTTTTCTGGATTGTATTTTAAGATTTCTGCTCTGATAACAGGAGGCGACTTTGGAGTGTAGGATTGTGGGACATTTAAACTTGGACAGTATGTGCAGGCGCCATGAGGACATTTCCGAGGATAAACCATTACAGCTATGGGAGTCACACCTGACAGTGTTTTTGTCGGCTTCCGAACTTCGTGTTTTTTTGGCAATAGCATAAATAAACAGGAAAATAAGAGTATAAAAATTCTTTTAAACTAATGTAATCTAAAAAATAAATGATAAGAACTAATTTAAAGAAATTTGTAGGAAAATATGGAGTTCCAAAATTTAGACTAGAAATCAAGACTTCTGATTTAGGAAATCTTTGTTTGCATCCTAAAAATTCCTTAATTCCTTTGGGGAAAAGATTTCAGCTAATTGATTGTATAAATCATATTAATAGTTTTCCTAAAAAGTGGATGTTTACAGAAAATAATAAGTTGTTTAATATTGATAAAAGATTTTGGTTTCAAGGATTCTACCAGGAATTATGGCAAAAACATGGTTTTTTGTTTACACAAAAGGCATACTTGCATTACCCGACAACTTTAGAAGAATGTTCAGCTCAATTAATAGAAAATTATCCAATTACAAATAACAATAATGGAGGGGGAAATGTTTTATATCGAGCGAATTTGATTGAATGGAAATTGGAACCTGAGGAAGTAAAAGAAAGAGCGTATATTGAATTGGATGGGAGAAATTTTGTTGCAAGACCAATTCGGGATGAGATACATTAAATCCATTCTAAAATATGAACGAGTTTTTTTAGTGACTATATACTAATTGTATAAACAGAACAATTTATTAATCTCCCATTTCTTTTAAAAAAATGAACCAAGAAAAAATTTGGGATGAAATTTCACCACAATGGCAGAAATATAAAACACAATCTCCAGAATTCATAAAAAAATTTCTAAAAAACAAAATTGGAAAAATCCTCGACCACGGCTGTGGCTCAGGAAGAAATTTCACAAAAACAAACGGACAAATTATAGCAGTTGATTTTTCACAAAAAATGCTTGACCAAGCAAAAGAAAAAGCAGAAAAATTAAATATTAAACTAATAAAAGCAAATGCAATAAAACTACCTTTTAAAGACAATTTTTTCGACGCTGCAATTTCAATAGCAACATTCCACTGTATAAAAGAAAAATCAAAAAGAGAAAAAGCAATTAGAGAATTATACAGAGTTTTGAAACCAAAATCCCAGGCATTAATTTCTGTTTGGGACAAAGAAGCAAGACGATTCAGAAACAAATCAAAAAATATCAAGGTTCCTTGGACAATTAACAATGAAAAAATTTATCGAGATTATTATTTATATGATTATGAAGAATTTAAAAATATTTTAGAAAAAACAGGTTTTAAAATTTTAAAGAGAATTGAAACAAGAGCAAATATTATTGTGGTTGTTGGGAAGTGATTATTTTCTTAATTTACTATCAACTAACTTCAAACAATTTTCTTGATTTTTCCATGTCAGCATTTTTACTGCCTTGCTAAAATTAACCCACCGAAAACCACTATGCTCCTTTAAATTAATATGAACTTTTCCTTTTTTTACTTCAACAGAATAAAGGTCGAAGGTTTGTCCTGCAAGTCCATCTCTGTCCTGCATTGTTTTAAAATCATATTTGTATTTTCCTGATTTTTTGTGTTTTTCAATTCTAACTGGCACTAAACCAGTTTCTTCTTTTAGCTCTCGGACAATTGCCTGTTTTTTATCTTCGGATTTTTCAATTCCGCCTTTTGGAAATTCCCAGCCTTTCCAGTGCAGGTTTCTTTTTAAGAGGAGGTATTTTGGTTTGTTGTTTTCAATGTGATAAACAATTAAAAAAACTGCTTTGCGGTATTTTTCTTGCATAAAAATAAGATTGGAAGAGGATTTATAAATTTTGTTACTTGGTAGGAATTGGGGGAAGAGGAAGAATTTTTCCTTCAGAGTTCGGGAAAAATTTTGGGGAAATAAGTTAATGCTAAAAATTCAATAACGATTTGCAGATTTGGTTTTCTAAAAGTTGAGTAATGAAATTATAATCATAGTAAATATTGTTCCAAAGATTTGCGGAATTCTTCTGCGGAGAATCGTGCTGAAAGTCGATTCAGGAGCAAATTTTTTTGAGTAACTCTCACTTCAACTTCTTTACAATATCAAACAAATTCAACGGCTCAAATTTCAAAACAGAATGAGTTGCATCATCAATATGAACTTTTATAATTCCCATGTCGCTTGTAATGCAGTTTAAATTCCAAATTAATTTCCCGTTGAGGTTTTGAATAATTGCAACTATCTTATGAAGTTTATGAGTAATTGTGTGATTTTTCATTTCATCTTCGACAATTCCTTTTAAAATATCTAAATCTAATTTAATATCTCCCTGAATTTCCTTTGGAGTTCCTTTTCCAGAAATCTCGCTTTTTTTCATCTCAACATTTCCATCAAGCATAAATGTCGTCATTTTTTTTTCTTCAGGAAGATAATAATCCAACTGATGAAGGTTTTTCTTTTCTACAAAATCCAGGACAAAAAATCCTGCTGAAAAAAATGCTTTTGGATTTTTTGATTTAAAGTTCTGAAACTTTTTTGATTCATTTAATTTTTCAAAGTATGGTTGTATTTTCATTTCCTCTCCTCAATTTCTAATTTAATTTCTTTAATAAACTTTTCTACACTATTTTATCATCACACAAATCTTGTCTTTATTTTCAGGATATAAAGTTACTCTTGTTTCTTTTTTAATATTCATAAATTCTGCTAAATTTTTTGGAACTCTAATTATAAGTGAATTGCCTGAATAACTAACTTTTGTTTCTACTGAAAGTCCAAAAAGTCCTTTTTTCTTTTCAACTTCTTGTATTTTTTTAGATGTTTTCTCATCAAACCACTGTTCTCCACAAGAATCACATACTAATGCAGAAAATTTTCCTATACTTTTTCCATAAATTTCATAGTTGACTAACTTCTTTTTCAAAGTTCCACCGCATAAAACACATTTATCTTTCATTTTCTTTCCTTATCATGACTGTTACAACAAAAAATTTATTTTTCATTTTTTTAAATACTATTTTAATATGCCTATAATTTGAAACTACTTTATTTCCTTGGAGAAATTTTGATCCTCTTTGGATAGCTTCTTTTATCTCATTAATGCTAACGCCCCTCTCACGTGCTTGTTCATGTGCGTGCTTGCTCATTAATAATTCCATGTAAGTTATATCACTTACAAGTAAGTGAATTAGAGTTTAAATATTTTTCTATTAACATTTCCTCTCCTCAATTTCTAATTTAATTTCTTTAATAAACTTTTCTACACTTTCTGAATTAATTTTCTTATCCCCTCTTTTTCTAACAGCAATTGTTTTTGCTTTTTCCTCCTTATCCCCAACAACAATAATATAAGGAATTTTTTGCATTCCTGCATTTCGAATTTTCCCTCTTAAAGGAACAGTATCAAAATCAACATCAATTCTCACATCAGGAATTCCTGCCTTAATCTTCTCAACAACCATCTCTGCATATTTATTATTCCTATCAGTAAAATTTATCACTCTAATTTGGATTGGGGAAAGCCACATTGGAAGCGTCCCCTGATTTTTTTCCAAAAGATATGCAATCATTCTTTCTGTAGTGCCTGTTGAAGAATGATGAATAATAATCGGATGTTGCAATTTATCTTTTTTGTCTTTGTAAGTTAGGTCAAATCTCTCAGGAAGTGCAAAATCAATTTGAACAGTTAACAATGTATCTTCTTTTCCATAAACATCTTCATATTGCAAATCTAATTTAGGGCCGTAAAACGCTGCCTCATCTTTTGCTTCTTTGTATTTTACTTTTAATTTATTTAAAATTTTCTTCATTTTTTCTTCAGAATCTTTCCAAGCCCGAGGATTATCAATATATTTTCCCTTGTTTTTAGGGTCCCACCTTGAAAATCTGTACCAAATATCTTTAACTCCAAGTTTGTCCATTGTATATTTTAATAAATCCAAAACTTTCTCAAATTCTTTTTCTAATTGCTCAGGCGTGCAGATAATATGCGCATCTGTCAATGTCATTTGCCTCACTCTTGTCAATCCTCTTAATTCCCCAGATTGTTCATTTCGGAACATTGTAGAAACTTCAGCATATTTCAAAGGAAGTTCCTTGTAACTCCTTGGCTTCCTTTTGTATAAAACAAAATGAAAAGGGCAAGTCATCGGACGCAAGGCAAAAATTTCTTTTCCCACATTCAAACAAAACATATCTTTCTGATAATGTTGCCAGTGTCCTGAAACTTTGTATAAATCTGATTTAGCCATAAAAGGCGTTGAAGTATGAAGATAATCTCTTTTAATTTCTTCATCTGTTGCAAATCTCTCAATCTCTCTTTTTATCACAGCCCCTTTTGGAGTAAACAACGGCAAACCACCGCCGACAATCTCGCTAACTATATACAAATCCAAATCTCTACCAAGTTCAACATTGCTTTTCAAATTATTTTTACCTTTTGGCGCACTCATTTTTACCTTTGACATTTTTTTCAAAAGTTCTTTGTGCTCTGCATCTTCTTTCATATCAAAGACAAAGAAACAGGATATTTAAAACTTTAGACAAAAAAACTTAAGTGCAATAAAACTTAAAAATAGAGAAGTTTGAAATAAGACATGATAAGAGAATTTAAAGATGCTGTAAAAGAAGAATTTAAAGGGGTCACAAAGTTTTTATAGGAATTAAAGATAATAAATATAAAGTACTTTTACTTAATCCCTCTGAATATCAAGAACATGCTTCACAACTGGCATTGTTTTATAATAAAATTGATGATGTTTTAAGAATGTATACTGAAGTTTCAGAAGAAGCAGAAGAATTAATTAAAGAAAGCGTAAAAAGACTAAATGGTGGGCAAATTTCACTTGGACATATAGACAGACAACTTGTAAATCTTTAAGAAAAACTTAAGCAATATTGCCCAATCTAACTTCCCTGTTTTCAAATAATCCTTTTGGATTAAAATCCCATTTTATTTTTTCAAAATTTGATTTTCCATAATTAGTAAATCTAACAACTTCTTGATTTCTATATTCTCTAAGATTTTCTCCATAAATCTTTACATTATCTTCCATATGAATATCCATTAATTTTGGAACTTTAAATGAATAAGTCCAACCATCACGATTAACATCAATAACTTTGAATTCTGGTTCAATACAATCTCCAATCGCAAATACATCTCCCTCCACACAAGAGTAATCTTCTTCTTCTTGTTTTGAAAATAAATCTTTTATTCTTTGTAACATTTTAATCATCCTCCACACAACCATAAAGTCTAAGATCTTCTGGTTCAACATTTAATCCCAATAGTTTTAATTTTCTAATTAGTTCAGAGGAATCATTTTTTAATTGAATTATTTGTTCAATATCGTAGCTTGGGCATTCTAAAAAACCTCTATGTTCTCTCTTAGTTTCACAAAAATCATCTTTAAAATCATCTTCAAAAGTGTCGCCTTGATAAAAAGTTGCATAATTATCATTAATCATCTCTCCAATATGGACTGATTCTTCATCTACATTGTCATTTTCTAAATAATTATCTTTAATATGTAATACTAATCTGCAATCTTCAACTCTTTCTTCTAATTTTTCCACATTAATTCCTATAGCTCTATCAATTTCATCTGGCAAATTCTTTCGTTCTCTAGGAATTTCAAATAAATTCACTCCATAAATCATTATTGGATATTTACTCATTTTAATCAACACATCATAGAATCCACCTTTTATAAACCTTTCTATTGGCGTTATTTAGAAGTAGTAACATCTTTGTAAACAAATTTATCCACCATCTTTCGCGCCTTCTCGCGTTTTCCTTGATGCACTTTCAAAAAAGAATTTATCTTCTCAATTAAGATTTTCTTTAATTCTCCAGTTAACAACTTTCCACTTCGATAATCTTTCTCAATCTCTGCCAATTTCAAATCATCTTCCTCAAAAAACATTTTCAAATACTGAAATGAAACATCAACATCTGGATTTCCCCCTTTTTTCCTATGCTCTTCTGTTGTTTCTCCCCCACCTGAAAATGCATATTTATTTATTTTTCTTTTTATTTCTGCTGGTGTGTCTGTCAAAGAAATATATGAAGAAGAATCTGAAGCAGACATTTTGTCTCCTTTCAAACCAGGAGAAAAAAGATGATAAGTTGAACTTAGCTGAATGAATTTGTAATCTTTGTATCTTTGGCTTATGTCTCTTGCAATTCTCAAGTGCGGGTCTTGGTCAATTCCTACAGGAACTAAAACAGGGAGGGGTTTTCCTTCAAATTCTGGGAGCTGGGGGTGGAACATATCTGCAGCTTGAATAAGTGAGGCATTCATTTTGCCTGGAGAAATTTCGCCGTAAACAGCTTTAAACTCATTGAATGTTGCATATCGCGAAAAATTTGAAGCAAGCCTATAGTAAGCATTTGATTTTTCAGCATCTTTAGATCTTTCGCTCTGAAAATAAAAATCGCAGTTTTTTGGTGAAAGTCCTAACGCAATATAATTCAAAAGATATTGTTCAATTGCAATTTTTCTGCTTTCTTCCAAGCTCTGTCCGCGCGCATTGTACGCCTCAAGGTCTGCAACAGCAATGTAAAGTTTTGCTCCTAACTTTTGCCAGAATATTAATTGATTAATTAATAAGAGATGTCCAATATGCAATTTGCCTGTCGGCATCAATCCAGTCATAACAACAAATTTCTTTTTATTTTTTACTGCATCTAAAATACGGGCAATATCTCGATTTGCAAAAACAATTTTTCTTCTAAAAAGTAAATTTTTATTAAAAATCTCCGGAAGTTTTTTCATCGGCGTCAGTCCAAACTCCTTTACCAGTTTGTTATAATCAACTTCGCCTTTAACTTTCCAAGGATTTACACTCACCATGATTAAACCAAGTTCTTAGGATTTATAAAAGTTCTGTGCACTGATAATCAACTAAGCGTGTCCAATAATTATCATCTCAATCATACTATATCTTGAGTTAAATAAATTTAGCACAACAATTTTTAAAAAGTCATTTTAAATACATTTTCTATGAAAAGTATGATAATTATTTTGTTGTTGATTTTGATTAGTTTTCCTTTTGTATTTGCAGAGCTGCAGTTGGTCTGTTTAGATGAAGGAGGAATCTTAGAGTTTTCCCTATGCAATCCGTCTATACCTGACCGCGAATGCGAAAGTTCGTCAGGATGCCAGTTTTGTGTTGATGAAACTTCTCCAGGAGTTTTTTGCCCGCAGCATATTAACAGATGTAATGATGAAGGTTTTTCATGCACTTACTTGAATGAAGAGCCCGGGACTATTCCAGATAATCCTCCAGAAAACCCTCCTGAAGAACCCCCAGATAACACTAATAACCCTGATAATCCAGAAGATGAAGATGATGAAGGAAATAAAGATGATGGAAATGAGGATGGAAATAACAATAATGGAAACAGCGGAATTACAATAAGCAATAATCCAGGCCCAATAACCGGAGGCTCGCTCGGACTTAATCTTTTAGTAGGAAATGTTTCAGAAAAGAAAAATTCAAAATTAATTTTTTTAATTGTTCCACTGTTTTTGGAAATTGTTTTATTAATTGGGTTGTGGAGATATGGGAGAGGGTTGAAAAAATGAAAATAGAAAATCATAGTTGGAATAATTTTTTTTGTATTTGTGCCTTATGAAAATGGGATTAGTAAATAAAATCAACTAATCCTTGATCAAAAACAAGATTTTGTCGAAGTTTTTTTAATGCTCTGTTTTGAATTCTCATGACTCCTGATTTCCATTTTCCAATTCTCTTTCCTGTTTCTTTTAAACTCATTTCACAAAAAAACCGACAATTAATAACTTCTTGTTCATCATTTTCTAAATTTTTAATTAACTTTTTCATTTCTTCTTCTAATATCAATAAATCAACTGTTCTTCTTATGCTTGAATTGGAGAGTTTGTTTCTTAAATAATAGTCAAGGATTACTTTTTTTCTATTGTTATCCTTTCTCTCATAGCTATGAGCCTGATGGTTTATCTGAAAATGATCTTCAAGAATTGCTAAGGCGATTAGTTCTGCTTGTTCATAGTTCAGTCCAGAATTTTTTACCAAAGTTTTTATTATTGAACCATTTGATTGTTTTCTTGCTCTTTCAATCTTCCTGTGCGGCAAATATGAGATTCCTGAAGAATACCTTTTTACATATTTATGCATTCTTGAGGGAACAGTTTTACAAAGAAAAGTTGAAAAACAAAATTTTGGATTATATTGATGTAATTTTTGAATTAGAGTTAGAGATGCTTGATTGACAAGATCATCGACTGTAAAAAAATTTCGGGCATTAATACCTGATAATTCTAATGTTCGTCTGTTTGCAAATTCTACACGAACTGCCCCGTTAAGATAAGTTGAGGCTGTTTCTCTTAGATATGGCTGAACAGCTTCTACGATTTCATTAACTAACTGAATTTCTCGGGACGATCTTAGGTCAGCATCTTCACTAATTTTATTTTTTCCTTTACAAATCTTGATGTATTCATGCGCTTTTTTTGTTATAGATATTCTCGTCTCTTCATCTATTGAATTCCATCCCATAATTGAATTAAAGAAATAATCTATAAAAATCCTTCTAAGCTGTTAAGTCCACTTCATAACTTAACATTATTTTCTTTCGATAATTGATTGCCATATCTGTTATCCTTATGTAATTTTTGATATTTTTATGATTAATGAACAAAAAATAAGTGTAAGGATGTTAAGTTAATGAGTTTACTTTACATAAGCAAAAATACTTAAAATCCCTTATTCTTTTACTACTATGAACCAAAGAACGAAAGCAATTCTCGGAATTATAATTGTTATTTTTCTATTTGTATTAATGTCGTATCTTGTGCAGGAGAATATTGATTTTGTCAGGGAGAATATTGATTTTGGAATTTGGGGAATGTTGCTTTACACTTTAATTGTAATTGCTTCAATTGTTTTTGCACCTGTTGCAGTGATGCCTTTGATGCCATTGGCCTCGGGGCTTTGGGGATGGCAGATAACTGCGCTTCTTTCTATTGTTGGCTGGACAATTGGAGCTGCGATTGCCTTTGGAATTGCGCGAAAATATGGAAAAAAATTAATTAAAAAAATTGTTTCCCTTAATGAAATTGAGGAATTTGAAAAAAGAATTCCTAAAAAAAATATCTTCCTAACAATTGTTTTTTTAAGAATGACTGTTCCTGTTGACGGACTGAGTTATTTATTTGGGCTTTTTAGCAGAATTTCTTTTAAAACATATATTTTAGCGACGATAATTGGAATTACACCGTTTTCAATTGCTTTTTCTTATGCCGGAGGAATTTCAATTGTTTGGCAGGGTGCTGCTTTGGCAATTGCATTAGGAATTCTTTTTGTAGGAATTTGGGTGGCGGGGAGGGGGAAGTAACTTAAATATTCACTCGTCTTCACTTAAGAAATTATCAGCATATAGTGGAGAAGTTTTAATCTCAAAGATTTCCTGATTTTCATAATATCTGCATTATCTTAATATATTTAAAGATTTATATTTTATATTATAATGTTTAAAACAAGAAATTATTTGTAATAAACTTTTTTCCGATGTCCCACCTTCAAAACTAAAATTATTAATTTGCCCTTACTAATATCTGCCACAACCCTATAATTTCCAACCCTTAATTTAAAAGAATTAATCCCTCTCAATTTTTCAAAATATTTAAATGGATTTTCCTTACATAATTGAAGTTTATTCCAAATTCTACTTTTAATTAATTTTTCAAGTTGATTAAATTCATAGATTGCACGCTTGCTAAAAATCAACTTATACATAAAAATTATAGGAACCTATAGTTTAAGGATTTTAAGTTATCTTCAAAATCTTCTTCGCTTCTTCTTCAGTATAAAACTCTCCTCGCTTAATTTGCTTTCGTGCTTCTTCAATATCCATGATAGTTTTTTGAGTCATTTTTGGCTGAGTTCTGCAAACATTTAATAAATACAAAATTTTTCTAACTAAATCATTATAGCTTTCATTTTTGTATTGTCTAAAATTATCTAATTCAGATTTTGTGTTTTGCTGAAGTTTAATTGTTGTTTCCATGTTAAGTATACGAAGGTATACTTTTTAAATTTTTCTACCAAATTCCAAAACAAATAAAAACCCCAATTCCCTCTAAAAATTATGTTAGAACAATACATCCCAAACAATTATTTAAGAGCACTCGCAATTTTCATAGCCCTATTCCTAATTTTAAGAATCATAATTTATATCTTTGGAAAAGTGGCTTTGAAATTGACAAGCAAAACAAAAACAGATTTAGACGATAAATTACTTAAAAAAACCTCAAAACCTCTTACTTTACTCGCATTATTAATCAGTCTAAAAATCACACTCACAGAACTAAATTTCTCAGAATTACTCAACAACATTTTAAATAATTTAATTTATTCCATAATTGTTTTAACAATTGCTTTTATGATTTATATTATAGTTGATGTAATTTTAATCACCGCCCTGAAAAAATTAACTTCAAAGACAAAATCAAATGTCGACGACTCCTTAATCTCTCTGTTCAGAAGCGTTCTGAATATTGGTTTAATTATTATTTCTTTACTATATATCATGAGTTTGTGGGGGATTCAAATTGGGCCGCTGTTAGCAGGGCTTGGAATCGCTGGCTTGGCAGTTGCACTCGCACTCCAGCCCATTCTCTCAAATATTTTTTCAGGAGCTGCAATGGTAATGGACGAATCAGTAAGAAGCGGGGACCTGATTTATTTAGAAGATGGAACAAAAGGAAAAATTGAAAAAGTTGGTTTAAGGAGTACAAAAATAAAAACTTTTGACAATGAAATGATAATTATTCCAAACAATAAATTAGCAGACAGCAAGATACAAAATATTGCAATGCCAGACCCAAAGTCGCGGGCAGTTGTTCCTTTTGGAGTTGCTTATGGTTCTGATATTGAAAAGGTTAAGAAAATTGTCGTAGATGAAATTAAAAAAATTGCTCATGTTGAAAAAGAGCCAGAGCCGATTGCAAGATTTATTGAAATGGGGGATTCAAATTTGAAATTCAATGTTTACTACTATGTTGACTCGTTTGAAAATCGGTTTGGAACAATTGACGAGGCAAACATGCGGATTTACAATGCTCTAAACAAAACAGGAGTTGAGATTCCGTTCCCGCAGATGGATGTTCATATTAAAAAAAATTAAAAGTTTGTTTTTTATTTTCATAATAAAATTTTACAATAGTATCTAATTTACCAAAACATTTAAATAGTATATATTCTATGTATACACAAGAAGAATATACCATGTATATTCTCACCACCTTTCAAACCACGTTTGCCGACGTGGTTCATATTAGAAATAAAAAAATAAAATGCAAGACATATTTGACAACAAAATAATTTGCAAGAATTGCAATAGTGAAATGCAGAAAGTAAAATTTCTAAAAAATGGTTTCTCTTTTAGAGCAGTCCACTGTCTAAAATGCAACAATAAAGTAATTCATCCGGAAGACAAACAAGAATATCAGCGCTATCTAAATTTAAGAAATAAAAACTTCGGCGTAAAACTGCGATTAGTCGGAAATAGCTACACTGTCTCAATTCCAAGAGAAATAGTCAATTTTATAAATGAACAAAACAAAGTAATTGATGAGATTGTTAAGCTCAATTTCGAAGGAATGAGAAAATTATCTCTCATTTTCAATAATAATTAAAATGAAAGACCAATCAATAAAACTTAGAGTTGCAGAAGCGTCGCAAGACGACGCATACAAAGGAATCGCAAGGATAGATTTTGATACAATGAGCTCTCTTGGATTGCGAAGGGGAGACGTTGTTGTAATTAAAGGAAATGAGGAAACAGTCGCAATTGTTGACAGAGCTTATCCTGCAGATGTTGGAGAAGTAATTATAAGAATTGATGGCATTATCAGAAAAAATGCAAAAACCGGAGTCGGTGAAACAGTTCAACTAAAAAAAGCAGAAATAAAAGAAGCAAAAAAAATTACAATCGCGCCTGTGCAGGAAAATATAATTGTGCAAGGTGACCCAGAAGTTTTTAGAAGAGGACTTTTAGGAAGAGCAGTAATGAAAGGAGATATTGTAGTTCTTGGAGGAGTTCAGAGAAGGAGAGATTTAATGTCAGAAGATTTTCCAGATATTTTTGGAGATATTTTTGGCAGCATGGGAATGAACATTAACGGAATGGGCTTTGGAGGATTGCAGCAAATTAGATTTTTAATTGTAAACTCAAATCCTAACAAACCAGTTGTAATCACAGAAAACACAGAAGTTGCAGTTTCACAAAAAGCAATAAACACCTCAGAGGAAAAAGTAATTGATGTAACCTATGAAGATATCGGAGGATTAAAAGAAGAAGTTAGGAAAGTAAGAGAAATGATTGAACTCCCATTAAAGCGCCCTGAGATTTTTGAAAGACTTGGAGTCGAACCTCCAAAAGGTGTTCTTTTACATGGTCCTCCAGGAACAGGAAAAACACTTCTTGCAAAAGCAGTTGCAAATGAATCAGATGCAAATTTCATAGTTATTAATGGTCCAGAAATTATGTCAAAGTTCTACGGAGAATCTGAAAAAAGATTAAGAGACATTTTTAATGAAGCAGAAAAAAATGCCCCCACAATCATTTTTATCGATGAGATTGACGCAATTGCCCCAAAAAGAGAAGAAGTCCAGGGAGAAGTTGAAAGACGTGTTGTCTCCCAATTATTAACCATGATGGATGGATTGAAAACAAGGGGAAAGGTTGTTGTTATTGGAGCAACAAATCGTCCAAATTCTATTGACCCTGCTCTGCGAAGACCTGGAAGATTTGATAGAGAAGTTGAAATTAATGTCCCTGATAAAGAAGGCAGATTACAAGTTCTAAAAATTCATACAAGAAACATGCCTCTTACAAAAGATGTCAAGTTAGAAAAACTCGCAGAAATTACACATGGATTTGTTGGGGCTGATTTATCTTCACTTGCAAAAGAAGCAGCAATGAATGTTTTAAGAAAACTTCTGCCTAAACTTGAGATTAAAGACGAAGAGGAAATCCCTCAGGAAGTTTTAGAAAAGCTGAAAATAACAGAAAAAGATTTTGAAGAAGCTCTGAAAGTTGTTCGTCCAAGCGCAATGAGAGAAGTTCTTGTAGAGACACCGAATGTTGGGTGGGAAGATGTTGGAGGATTAGATAAAATTAAAGATTCATTAATCGAAGCAGTTGAATGGCCAATGCAGCATCCAGAATCCTTCAAGAGAGTAGGGATTCGTCCTCCTCGAGGACTCTTGCTTTACGGCCCGCCAGGAACAGGAAAAACCCTTCTTGCAAAAGCAGTTGCAAATGAATCAGATGCAAATTTTATTCAAGTAAAAGGCCCATCACTTTTATCAATGTGGGTTGGAAAAAGTGAGGAAGGAGTTCGAAAAATTTTTGAAAGAGCAAGACAAGTTTCTCCTTGTGTAATTTTCTTTGACGAGATTGATTCTTTAGCAATGCGAAGAGGAATGGAAACAGGTTCGCGAGTTACTGAGAGGGTTTTAAATCAGCTCCTTGCAGAAATGGATGGACTTGAAGAATTAAAAGACATTACAGTAATTGCAGCAACAAACCGCCCAGACATGCTTGACACTGCTCTTTTGCGTCCAGGAAGATTTGACAGGATTTTGCTTGTGCCTGGCCCGACAAAAGCCGGAAGATTACAAATATTAAAAATTCATACAAAGAATATGCCACTTGCAATAACTAAAGAAGAAATTAAGTTAATGGAAAAAGAATTTAAGAATGAAAAAGTAAATATCGATTCAAAAATGGCATCGGATGAACCAATAAAACAATCAGATTTAAAAAAACAAGATAAGATAGATTTTAAAGATTTATTGCCTGAAGATAAATTAAGATATTATCTCGCAGAAAAAACAGACGGCTATGTAGGAGCAGACTTAGAAAACCTCGCAAGAGAAGCAGCAATGATTGCATTAAGAGAAAACATAGACACAAACAAAGTATCAAAAA
The DNA here is from genome assembly GCA_017609885.1 of Candidatus Pacearchaeota archaeon. Lineage (GTDB taxonomy): Archaea > Nanobdellota > Nanobdellia > Pacearchaeales > GW2011-AR1 > JACPLR01. The sequence continues at coordinate 3,377 of JAFCDB010000001.1, read as the reverse complement.
AGCATTTTGACGAAGCAATAAAAAAAGTTTCCCCAAGTGTCACAAAAAGAGACATGGAAATTTATAATAAGATTGAAGAAAATTATTTAAAATCTGCGAAGGCAGCGATTTCGCAAAAAGCAGCGAATTATTTAGGATAATGGAAAAAATATTACAAAGTTTTGTGAAAAAATTAGAAAAAAGAAAAAATCCCCTGTTTTATTTATTTAGCAAAGGAGCGTGATAAGATTAAATTTATTGAAGTTATTGTTAAGAGACCTTATAGATACACGCAACCAGAATTAATTAAAAAAATTCCCAAAACTTTTCAAGGTGTGAAGATTAAAGTTGTTTAACAAATAAATCCGTTAATAACTCCTTGTCGGGAAACTTCATAATTCAGCGTCGTGCTTCCAATTAACGAACCATCTCTAGAAACCTCAACATCAAATATAACATCTCCTTCTGGCGCGTTTTTAGGAACTTGAATTCTTGCAACCTGCTTTGGCCTCTGATCTCCAGGAGCAACATCTTGATTAAAATTCATACTTTGAAACCAATCTCTTAAATCTTTCCGCGAAATATCACTTACACCATAATTTATATCAACTTCAATTTCATATCTTGCTTCTTCAGGCGCCCTCACCCCACAATAAATCATATTTGTCTGACCAGGAATCAATGAAACAGAACTTCCAGATTCTCCAATGCAGCTAAATTCATCAGCAGTTGAACTAAAAAAACTATTAATTTGATCTCTGATTTTATCATTTACATCGCCAGTTAAATTAATAGCCCCACACATTATACTCCTCACCAAAACAAAACCCAAAATCAAAAGCGTCAATGACAAAACAACAACAACTATCGTCGTCATGCTTAATTCAATCGCACCCTTTTTTTCTATTTTTCTCAACCTCATTTTTTTCTCATCTCTCTAATTAATTCAATAACAAGCCAAATCAAAAGCACTCCTGCAGTTATTGAAAGTCCTTCAGTCCATGAATATTGCCACGCCCTCCAAATCCCAAAAAGAAAAATCCCAAACAAAACAATATTCACAAAAGTCCAAACTGCCTTATTCTTTTTAGAACTTTTAACAATTTTTTTCTTTGAAGTTTTCTTAACACTCTTTTTCTTTGCCATTTAACACTCTTTTTACATAATAATTTAGTTAATAGGTTTTATAAATGTTTTTGAAGTTTGAAATTTTGTTTAATTTGTTTGTTGAAGTAAAAAGAGAAAATTTCTCTGCTCCCAATCTCACTCGCCTTGTTTCACCCTCTTTTCTTTCCTACTCGTCAAATCACTCGCGCCAAACCCGATTCGAGAGCGTTTCCTCTCCTATCAAATTTTTCTTTTTATTTCTTCTTAATTACTGGAACTATAATTTATAAAACTAATTAAATTCCTTCCTACAACAAAATCTCAAAATCCCCAAACTCTTTTTTGATAACTTTAAATATTTTCGAATCTGTTTTTGTCTGTAGATGCCCTTTTTGTTTTTTCACAGCTTCATTAAATTCACCTATAGACGATTCAACAATTTTATCTCCAACTTTCTTAACAGATGAACCTTCAATTAAAAACGCCCCAGAATCTGTAATCACAAGTTCAATTTTATTCCCTTTTTTATTAACGAGTTGCATCCTTGATTTTTCAATTGAAATAAAGTCACATCTCTGCCCATAATCAATCAAACTCTCAATTAAAATAGTCGCATCTTTCCGTGCATTATCAACATCAACTTTTTTTACTTTTCCTTTTTTAATTTGCTTAGAAACTTTTTCAATATTTTTAATCGCAGTCAACATTTTTCTCTGCATCTTTCCTTTCTTAACAAGCTCCTTTTCAAAAAGCTCGACAAGCACCCTCTTTGATTTCTTGCCAAACAAATTCTCCAAAAGCTCAAACAAATCTTTATCCATCTGCTCAATCACTTTTTTTTGCGAAACTTTCTCAATCTGTTCCCGAAGCTGTTTCATTCGTTTAATATAATCCTCTGTATCTTTCATCAAATTATCAACTTCAGCTCCTTTAATCTCTTTCAACTTGCCGTGCTCATAATCTTTGAAAAGCTTCACACCTTTTTCCAAAATAGCAACATATTTTTTCTCAATCAATTTCTCTTTAGTATAAAATACTTCCTTGAAAACTGAAGGAGTTTCTTTATGTGTCGGTGGCGGCAAACCATAAAGCATTAACAACGCCTGGCTCGGTGTCAAGACTCCATAATAAGCATCAATCATACAATCCATCAACCTCCGATTAATCATCTGCTTTGTTTTGTCTCCTGAACTCATGAACATATCAATTGCTTCAGGCGACGGTTTAATCTTTCCCATTTTCAACAAAAGTTTCCAAGGAGTAAAAGTTCCTTTATCATATATTGGAACTCCATCTCGGATAAAAGTAAACATAACAGGATTAGCATCTTTAACAGCTTCCCAAAATTCTGTCATCAACCAAATCTGTGGTTCAAGTTTATTCTTTGCTCCTGCAATTGCTTGAGCTTCTGCAATGTACTGGTAAATAATTCCTCGGAGTTTTTCTTTTAGCTCCAATCTTGGCATTCTTTTCACATCAGTGTCGTCAATAATTACAAAGACGTCGACATCTGAAGTTTTCGTCGCTGTCCCTCTTACTAAACTTCCTGCAATAACATAACTACTTACATATTTTTCAAACTTCCTTAAAACTAAATTCTTATGAATCTCTGCAACTCTTAGAGCTCCTAAAATTCCTTTGTCATAAAGCGGATAAGACATTGCAATCGCGCCTGATAAATCATACCGTCCATCCATTAAAAAATTCCAGATATCTATAGGAGTAATTAGATGGAACCAAAGTTTTGGTTTGATGTCTTTTGCAAAACTCACAATTTCATTTTTTATTTTGTTGATGTTTTTGAATTGTTCTTCAGGAATTATAACTGCAACATGAACTCGCTTTTCATTTTTTTCACTTTCTGGAATTTGCTCTTCTTCCTCAATTTTCGGAACTGCCTGCGGAGGTAAAATTCCAATAGAAAGTGCAAATGGATATTTTTTTGTAATGAATTTCTTAACTTTATCAAGTTCCTTTTTCTTCTGCTCCATTTCTTTTTTAACTTTTTCAGAAATTTCTGGCATGTCATTTTTTGGAATATATTTTTGACTATTAATTTCCTGATTCAAGTCTTTAGAGGGTGAGTTAACTCCTGCCATTTGTTACTATTATTAATTTACGAACATTTAGTTTATAAAATTAAAGGATGAAGAGGGTTTATAAGTTTTGCGGGGGGTTGAGCGTGTCTAATAATTAGCACGTCGATGCTAATTATTTTATCATCGCATCGAATCAATAATTTAATTTGATAACAAACAATCCTTGCAAGTATTTTGATTTGCATAGATTTA
>JAFCDB010000008.1 GCA_017609885.1 Candidatus Pacearchaeota archaeon | reverse complement strand
TGCGATAGTGATTCTGAGTGTAAAGCTGGTTTAACTTGCGAACAACAAAGGGGGATGGATTTTTGCGAGGGTGTTTCTGATGAAACTTATCAAGGTGTTTTGGATATGTTGAGTAATTGTAAAACTACTGGAGGGAATCTAATTGGTTCAACAATGTTGGGAGATCATATTGTTGGTGATGACGCTTTAGATACCTGCAAGGAAATTTGTAGTTTTGGAGGAAGAGACAGGTGCACTCAAGGATATATTGCAGTATCTGATATTCTTGATGTAGAAGCAGGATTTATTGTTAGTCCTATTGATTGCAATAGGGATTTCAATATCCATAGTGACCCTGGTTATATTGAGATGAAAGCAGTAGTTTATTGCAATTGTTGCTCAACACCTTAATTTATTTCCCTCCTTTTTCTTTATTTTTTCTTTCCTTTTACTTTTTCTCACACAAATTTCCCATAACCCTAACATTTATATAACACTTGTTCTTTTTTTATTACAGATGTACTGAAAATGTTACAGAAAGAAAGTAAGAAGAGAATAATGGAATTGTTTTTTGATTTTCCTACTTCGAGATTTCAATTAAGAGAAATAAGCAGGAAAATTAAAATTGCACCGACTTCTGTAAAAAAACATCTTGAAGAATTAATTAAAGAGAATTTAGTTTTAAAGGTTAATGGGGGAATTTATCCTTATTTTATTGCTAATCAGGATGAAGAAGTATTTCGTTTTTTAAAATCTTTGAATATTGTTGAAAGGATGAGGAATGGGGGATTAATTTTTTATATTGAAGAAAAGTGTTACCCTATTTCGATAATTTTATTTGGTTCTGCATCAAGAGGCGAGGATATTGAGAAAAGTGATATTGATTTATTTGTTCAGTCAAAAGAAATGAAATTAGATTTGTCTAAATTTGAAAAGATATTGAATAGGAAAATTAATGTGTTTTTTGAAAGAGATTTTAGTAGGTTGGCGAAAGAATTAAAGAATAATATTTTAAATGGTGTTAAATTGTATGGATATATAGAGGTGTTTAAATGACAAGCAAAAGTGTAGAGGAAATTTTGAGAAAGTATAGCGGGAAGATTTCAAGCAAGAGCGATGTTGCTGTCGGAGATGTCAGCAAGGAGTATGTGCAGTTTAAGAAAGATATGATGCCCCAGTTTTCTCGTTATGAAAAATGGGCACGGAGTTTTGGTGGTTTAATGAAAGTAAATCCATCGAAAAAAGATTTGGTAAAGATGCAGAGAAATTTAAGTGTTGCACATTTAGATATAACCCCTGCAGAAGTTGTTTCGTTTTCTTTTTTTGGAGCTTTTATTATTTTTGTTGTTGGTTTGCTGATTTTTTTAGGGATTTTTTTTCTTCAGCCAAATGCTGGGGTTGATGGGTTGATGAGGTATGTTATGGGACCTGCAGGACTTTTTTTGTTCCTGATTTTTATCGGAGCGATGTTTGTTTTTTATTATATTTATATTTCTCCTGAGAGGATGGCGAAACTTTGGAGATTGAAGGCAGGGGCGCAGATGGTTCCGTGTATTCTTTATGTTGTTGTTTATATGAAACATACTTCTAATTTAGAGAGGGCGATTGCTTTTGCGTCGAAGCATTTGAAAGCTCCTTTGTCTCTGGATTTGAAGAAGATTTTTTGGGATGTTGAAACTGGGAAGTTTAGTACAATTAAGGAAAGTTTAGATAATTATTTGAAGAGCTGGGAAAATGATGCTGTTGAGTTTGTAGAGGCGTTTCATTTGATTGAAAGCAGTTTGTATGAGCCGTCAAATGCGCAAAGAGTTTTGACTCTGGAAAAATCGCTACAAGTTATTCTTGATGGTGTTTATGAAAATATGATGGTTTTTTCGCGGAGTATTCGTTCACCGTTGACAAATCTTTATATGCTGGGGATTGTTTTGCCGACTCTTGGACTTGCGCTTTTGCCGTTGGCTTCAACTTTGCTTGGAGATATGATTAAATTTTATCATGTTTTTATTTTGTTTAATTTGATTGTTCCGTTTTTTGTTTTTTATTTGACAAATCAGATTTTGTTGAGGAGACCAGAGGGTTATGGGGAGAGTGAGAATCTTGAGTTGAATCCAGAGTATAAGAGGTATGCGAGTAAGGGGCCTTATTTTACTGCTGCTGCGATTTGTATTCCTTTTTTTATTTTGGGGATTTTGCCGCTTTTGTTTTCGAGTGTTTTTTTTGTTGAGACTCTTGGTTTACAACCTGATTATTCACTTGCGACTTTTGGATTAGAACAAATGGAAGATGTTTGGTTTTTTGATTTTAAGAGTGTTGAAACAGGGGAGACAATTAAAACTTTGGATGAGCTTCGGAATGCTAGGAGTTTTTCTTCAGTGGTTGGGCCGTTTGGAGTTGGAGCGTTGCTTTTAAGTTTGTTTATTCCTCTTTCTATTGCGCTGTTTTTTTCAATGGCTTATGGAATGAAGACAAAATATTTGATTAAGGCGCGAAAAGATACAAAACAGCTTGAGAAAGAGTTTACAAATTCGCTGTTTCAGCTTGGAAATAGATTGGGAGATGGGATGCCTGCAGAAATTGCGTTTGCGAAAGTTGCAGAGTCAACTCGAGGACAGAAAACTGCAGATTTTTTTAAGATTGTTAATGGGAATTTGAGGCAAAGGGGGATGAGTTTGGAAAGGGCGATTTTTGATAAGAGGGCTGGGGCGATTATTTATTTTCCATCTCGGTTAATTGAGACAAGTATGCGAATTTTGTTAGAGAGTGTGAGGAAGGGATTGAAGATTGCTGCTGAAAGTTTGATGAGTATTTCAGAGTATATTAAAAATATTCAGAAGGTTACAAGGAGATTGCAGGATTTGTTGGCAGAAGTTGTGAGTGATATGAAAAGTAATATAGTTTTTTTAGCTCCTTTGTTGTCTGGAATTATTGTGGGATTGACTGCGATGATTACTTTTATTTTGAATAAGTTGGAGGCGATTTTCGCGCAAGTTGGCGAGGGAGGGGCGAGTATTTCTGGGTTTGGAGACATTGGAGGGCTTTTGAATTTATTTGATATTCTGAAAATGGTGCCACCGTATTATATGCAGATTGCAATTGGAATTTATATTATTCAAATTGTTTTTATTTTGTCAAATGTTTTGGTTGCTGTTGATTCTGGAGATGATAAGTTGAAGAGGACTTCGGATACTGGCAAGAATTTGAATCGCGGGATTTTAATGTATTTTATTGTGACTTTGGGGGCGACTTTGGTTTTGAGTATTTTGGCTGGGATTGCGTTGGCAGGGATTTAGATAATTTTATTAACTTGTTTTTTGTTTATATTTTATGAAAAAGAGGATTGGAAAGAAAGGATTTTTAGGAATTGATAATGTTGTCGGATTGATAGTTGCTATCGTGATTATTGCGATAATTTTGGGAGTTATAATAATTGTTCTTTGGCCGCGAGTTGAATCTTTGAGGGAGTTTTTTAAGTTAAGATGGTAAATAAAAAAGCACAAGAAAGAAAAATGACTCTTTATATTATTTTGAGTTTGCTTGCGCTTGGGTTTGTTCTTATGTTTCTCTGGAACTTGGGAATAATTCATAAGTTGGATATTTTAATTCCTGGATTTGATTTTGATGATGGTGATGGGGAGGAAGAGAAAGAGTGTTTGTATAAGGTTGCAGTTCTTCAGGATGGAAATCGTATTGGTTTTTGTGGAAATGAGGAATGTTTAAATGTTGATAAGTCAGATTTGTATTTGGAAAAAGGAAATTTAATTGTCAAATCAATTGCACATCAAAGCGAACAAACCATAGGAATTTTAGGAGAAGATGGAATACTGATTGATAATAAAATTATGGAATTAGATGGATATGTTTGGATGAGGTTAGAAGAGTTTTTGCCTTCTTATGATAATTTGATTAATTTAGAGGATTCTGAACTTGTATATGATGTTTTATTCTGTCGGAATGAAAGGGCAGTTGTTGAAGCGCCTGAAGGATTTAGAGAGGGCGTTTATGCAGAGATTATGGTTGATGGACATAGGAGAAAAATAATCAGGGGAGGAGATACAGAGTTATTTATTGATATTTATGATAGGATTTATTTTGATATTTACAAGGAGATATTTGTTGGAGAAGTTGTTGAACATAAAATTGAGATTGTTGACGATTATCTTGATGGATCCTTACCGAATAATGGGATAACTAAAATGAAACGTATATTTATTTTAGACGATTTAAACGGCGCGATAATTATCGGAAATAAAATTTTTAAGGAGGAAAGAAATGAATAAAAAAGGAATAAGTTTGTTAGGGAATAATATTGTTGGAATAGTCATAGCAGTTATGTGTTTGCTTGTTTTGTTTTATTTAGGATGGATGCTTTGGGGATTTTTTGGAGATAAACAGGATTTAAAAATAGCAGAGATTCATATGGGGAATATTATGGGAATAATAAATGATTTAGAGGATGGTGAAACTGAAAACTATTATTTGTATTCACCAAATATGTGGGTTTTGACAGGCTGGCCTTTTGAAGGTAAATATCCAAATCAATGTACAACAAAAGGATTTGATAAATGTCTTTGTATGTGCATCATAAATTGGCATATTAGCGATTCAGAAAAAGTTTTAGATGGGTGCAACACCTTATCTGTTTGTGAAGAAATAAATTTTAATGAATATGTTGTTGAGTATAAAGGGGAGCATTCTCCAATTAAGATAGATACATTAGTTAAAGATGGGCAGGAACTTGAGATAAAATTGCAAGATGGAAAATTAACAATTAAACCAGTAACAACAAAATGAAAAACAAAGCTGAATTGGACATTGTGGGAAAAATTATTTTGTGGGTAGTTTTTACTGTGATTGCAATTGGCGGAATTTATTATCTTTTAAAAATTCTAACAGGAGGATAAATGAAAAAGATAAAAAGTAAAAAAGCGCAGATGCCGAAGTTTGTTTTAGGTGTAGCTGTTTTAGTGATAAGTGTTGTTTTTTTGCTTTTAGTGTATTATATGTTTTTTTCAGATTTTAGAGAAGATATTGACAAGAAAACCTGCCGTTCTTCTGTAATTTCTCGGAGTACATTTAATATTCAATCAGCAAATGTCGGAAATGTTATTCCCCTTAAATGCAAGACCGAAAAAATATGTCTTACTCAAGGAAGCGGCGAATGTGAAGATATTTTTGGTCCAAAAAGTGAAGAGAATTCAATTAGAGTTGTTCAATTGAGTGGAAATAATGAGGAAGAAGCAAAGCAGGAAGCAATTGATGTTTTATCTGATGCTTTATATGATTGCCATTGGATGATGGGGGAGGGACAGGCAGATTTTTTACCAAATCGAGTTTTTTTAACAAATTATTGTCCGATTTGTTCACGAATAGGATTTGATGGTTCAAGTAGGGAATTATTAGAGGATTATAATTATATGGAATTCTATGAAGATTTACATGAAAAAAAGAATTCGCAAGGCATAAGATATTTGAAATATATATATGGAGTTGAGAATCCAATAATAATGAATTTAATTTTCAATGGCATAATAAAAAAAGGTGAAGGATATGAAAGTTTTAAAGATTCTGTTCTTGGAGGAAGAGAAATTAGTGGATTAGATGAATTTAAAGTTATTACTTCAGATCATAGTGCGGTAGTTGTGCAAATTCAAGAGGAAGGAAGATGGACACAGTATGCTGTGACTTCTGTATTTGTGGCTGGGGGAATTATTGCTGCAGGGTATTCATTAGGGACTGTGCCTGTAGCAGCTATATTTTCAGGAGGAGCGATATCCTTTTTTTATGTTACGCCTGGAGGCAGCACATATATTCCTCCATTGATAATTCCATATGAACCTGAAAAATTAAGAGATTTTGGTTGCAGAGAATATACAAACTTGCCTTAGTTAATTTTATTAATGTGTTTTTGTTATTTATTTTATGAATAAAAGAGGAATAAATTTGATTTATGGAGCTGTGATTTTTTTAATTCTTAATGCGATTTTTTTTGGGGCTATGTTTGCGTTTGTTTTTAGAGCTACAAATGATGCGTCGCTGCATGAACAAGTTTTGGCTAAGGAAATTGCGCTTTTGATTGATGGAGCAAAACCCGGAACTTTGATTTCCTTAAATTTGGAAAATGTTCAGAAGTTTATTGAGAAAAATGATATTTCTGAAAGTGAGGTTGTTATAGTTGGTGGAGATAAAGTGAATGTTAAATTGACGCGAGGGAGCGGATATTCTTTTATGATTTTTAGCGACTATAAAGTTGACAGGACTTTTGTGAAAAAGGGAGATGATTTAATTTTAAATTTGCAGATTATGGAAAATGATGAATAAGAAAGGTGATGAGAAAATAATGTCTGTGTGGAATTTTTTGATTTGGGGAGTTATTGGAATTGCAATTGTTGGGGGGGTTTATTTGATTTATTCTGCTGAAGCAGATGTTCGGGAATTGCAGGCAGAATCTTTGAAAAATAAAGTTGTTGATTGTTTTGTTGTTGATGGGGAAATTAGTGAAGGGCTGTTTGATGATAAGTTTGATATTTTTAGTGAATGTAATTTAGATGAAAAGGGATTTAGTGGATTGAAGTTTTATTTTAGAGTTAGTGTTTTTGATTTTGAAAGTGGTGAGGAGTTAAATGAGAGAAGTGAAGGGGATAAGGATTTGGAGATGCAGTGTTCTTTAGGAGATGATGAGCAATTTGCAAGATGTTCTGATGGAAATTTGATTTTTGATTATGTTGGTGAAGATGAGATTAAGAAAGCAAGGATTGAAATTTTTGCTGGTTCGAATAATTTAGGAGGTAAGGTATGATGAGGGGGAAGGGGGGACAGATTGGAACTACAGTAATTTGGATAGCAGCGACTTTTCTTATTATTTTCATTTTGTTACTTTATTTTTTTGGTGTTTTATTTGTGATGGATAAAGTTTTTAGCAGCAGGGCAATTAGTGTTGGGGAAAACCAAGAGGAATTTTTGCAGACAAAACTTTTTTTGAATTTTATTGAGGAGAATGAGCAAGCGATTTCTGATTGGGCTGATGATGAAAAAATTGTGACGTTAATTGATAGACATACACAGAATGTTGACAAGGAAGCTGAAGAAAAATATATTTTAGTTTATGAAGGTGCGAAAGATTATTTTGAAAAATTAGATATTGATAAACCTGTTATTTGTTTTGAAAGAGGTGATAAAAATTTGATTATTGATAAGGGAAGTGCTTTTGATGTTTACGAGTGGAGGCCACTTCCTCCTCATGAAAGATGCAGTAATAATGTTAAGGGTATTATCTCAAATAATTTTGTTATGTTGTCTGAACAGGATAAATTAGTGGAGGTTTATTATTATGATGAAACAAACTTTGGTATGTAATAAAAAAGCAGGAGTGTCGATTTCAATTGTTCTGCTAGTTTTAGCGACGCTGATTTTAGTTATTTCTTCGCTGTTTTATTTTCATATTCGGGCAGATGATTTGACCGGAGATATTTCTTCAGCTGTTTTTTTAGAGGAGATTTATTCTAAAGAAGTAAAATTAAATTTTTATCTTGAAAATGTTTTTGATAAATGTTCAGAGAATTTTGTTTCTGAGGAGGAATTTGTTAATTGTTTTATAGAGAAGATTGAATTGTATGGTGGCTCTGATATTGTTGTTGAAGGATTGGAGCAGATTGAAGGGCAATTAGATGAGATTGTTTTTGATGGAAGGAAGTTAGGAATTGAGTTTGATCTTTTAATTGAAGAGGATTTTGAGGATGGGCTTTCTGTGAGTTATGAATATAAGAAAAGTTTTGAAGCAGAAGTTTGTGTAAAGTAAACCATGTAATTTAAAAAGATTTATAAAGTAGAAATTGTTTATTGAGTTATGAAAAAGAGGAAGATAAAAAGCAAGAAGGGGCAGGAGAGAACTTCGACACTTGGGTGGATTATCGGTTTAGTTGCGGTCTTGTTGGTTGGGTTTTTTCTTTGGACTGTTTGGGGGTATTTTAATAAATCTGTTGGTCAGCTTCCAGAAGATGTTGTTTTAAGAAGAGAGGTTTGTTCAGGTTATGCTTCGTCAGATAATTCTGCTTATTGCACTGAGTTTAAGGAACTTGAATTGGATGAGGGGAAAATTTGGAGTAATTGCCAGTATAGTTTAATTGAGGAGGCAATGGATGATTTTGTTAAGTGTGGAGAGAATGAGGGTGTTGCTTTTTGTTTGAGGAAAAAACAAGATCCTGATTTTAGTGATGCTATTCGTGTTTTTGATGGAGGAAAAGGAATTATTGATTGCGAGCCTTTGGAAGAGAGTGGAGGTGTTGCATGTGCTGATTTGGGAGGTAGTGAAACTTTAACGATAGGGTGGGAGAGTGATTGCTTGGTTGGTGAAGATGTTACTATGGAAGTTACTGATAAGAATAATTTTAATTCTAATATCGGAAAAAGATGCTGTAAATCATCTCCTTCAGATATATAATTTAAATTTTATTTCTTAAAATGCCAAACGATTATGTAACCCCTGGGAAATGGAAAACAAAAAAGGATTTCTCAAAAGCCCAAAACCGAAAAACTTAAATAATCATATCAATTGATACTATTAGATAATATGTATTGGTGAAATAAAAGGTTTAGGCATTTTTCTCTATTCCTGCCCACCAGCCCAATATTGTTCGATGTGGAACGTCTCACAGTATTGATTTTTTAAAGAGAAAAATGCCCAATTATCAAGGATTTCACTAAAGGATTATTGTTAAAATGGTAGAAACAATTCAGCAAAATCAAACAGCAAGGTCCCCGACACTTCAGACGGTTTTGATGGTGGAGAATTTTATTAATGAAAATAGCGGCGAGTTTAAGAAAACTGAGTTGTTTCATAATTTGCCTAAGAAGGTGATGTGGCAGACATTTCAGATTATCATGGAATATCTTGAAAGTATAAATAAAATTGCCTATGATGTTGAAGGATATGTTGTGTATATTTGGAGTCCTGAGTTTTATGCAAAAATTAAACATCGTTCTGCTATTAAACTATGAAAGCTGAAAAAATTATTTTTATTGATGAGAATTTGGAAGATTCATTTAATGATATTTCTGAAAATGATCCCCTTAAGAAATCTTTGAAAAGAGCTATTCAAACCATTCAAGAGAATCCTTTTTGCGGAAGAAATGTTAAAAAGAAATTAATTCCCGATAAATTTCATCTTAATAATTTGTGGATTTATAATCTTCCTTCTGCTTGGAGATTGATTTATACGATTACTATGGAAAATGAGGTAGGAATTATTGCAGTTATTTTAGATTGGATGGATCATAAAGATTATGAGAGGTTATTTAATTTTTAAAATGGTAAACGATTATGCAGTTCCAGGAAAACGGAAAACAAAAAAGGATTTGAAGAAGAAGCGTTTGAAACGCGGATATAAGAAGGGCGGGCAGAATCGGACTGATAAGAACCGTGTTTAATTCTATAGAGTTTTAGTGAACCCCCCTAATTTTTCAGACATTTTTATCTAATCCCTGCCCGCCCTCCCAACATTGCTCGACGTGCTGTCTCGCAATGAGATATTAAATTAGATAAAAATGTCAAATTTCATAGGATTTCACCAAAGTCTTCTACAGAAAAATTTAAATACTTTCTTATATATAGTTATATAATATGACAAAACAATTGCAAATTCATAGCCCGACTTTAGAATCAATACTTATGGTTGAGAAAACTATTGAAAAGTATAGTCAGGAATGTGGAAGGTATCAGCTTTGGAAAAAGTTGCCGAAAAAAATGATGTATCAGACGTTTCAGGTTATACTTGATTATCTTGAGAGTTCTGGGAAGATTGTTATTGATGATGAAGGTTGCATTATGTGGGTGTGGAATCCGGAGATGATTCGACGACTTGAGAGTAAGAATCTTATTGTAAAATGAGGAGAATTAATCAAGTTTCTTTTGTTAGCGAAGAATTAATGAAAGCTTACTTGGAATTAGAGAAGGGAAAATTCGAAGATAAAAAATTATTTGATTTTATTAATAGGGCTATTGATGATCTTAAGGATGATCCATTTTGTGGAGTTAGGATTCCTAAGAGATTATGGCCTAAAATTTATCTGGAGAAATATAAAGTGACAAATTTATGGAAATATAATCTGCCTAATGCGTGGAGATTAACTTATACTTTGGCCGGTAATGATATAAAATTAGTTTCAATGATACTTGAATGATTTAGTCATAAACATTATGAAAAGAGATTTAAATATTAATTTTCCTTATGGTTTTTTGGAATGTTTTCAATAATGGTTACAAAGATGCTGAGAATTAAAGGGCCAATAATTAATCCTATGAAACCGAAGAGTTTGATTCCGCCGATTATTCCAAAGAGCATTATTGCTGGATGAGTTCCGGTTTTTGAGCTGAGGATTTTGGCTCGAAGCATAAAGTCAATTACCATGCTGAGGAAAATTCCCATTAGCATGACGCCGATTGCGATTCCTGTTTTTCCATAGAGAAATTCGATGATTGCCAATGGTACCCAGATTATTGCAGGGCCGAGAGCAGGAATAAAGGCAAGTAGTCCGATTGCAAATGCGAGAATTAAATAAGGGCCAACTCCAAGGAGTTTTAAAATAATTGCTGCTATGATAAATTCAATAAATGCTATAAAAAATGTTCCAGAGATAATGCTGCTTGTTTTGTTTTTTATTTTTTTAACAATGTCTTGGCGGTTTTTGAAGGGAATTATATCTTCTACTTTTTTTTCAAGATAATCCCATTCCATCAATAGATAAAAAGTTGTGAAAAATATTACGAAAAGATTGAGAAGCATTATTGGTGCGTAGCTTATTGTTGAAGGGATTTTTTCTAAAAGTGTTTTTCCGATTTCGTTTATTATTGCGCTGAGATTTTCTTTAATTATTTCGGAGTTGATAATTTCTGAGAGGATATTTACTAGATTTGTGATATTTTCCCTGCTTAGAAAACCTATTAATTGGTTGATGAACGCGCCTACAAAAAGTGAAAGAACGATGAAAATTGTAAGAATTATTGCTACTACAGTTAGAAATGCGGCGATTTGTTTATTTATTTTTTTAGATAGTTTTTTGTAAAGAGGTTTTGAAATGTAAGCAAGGAGAACCGAGGTCATGATTGCAATAAGGAGATCTTTGAGAAGAAGGTATGAGAGAACTGTGATTGCAATGATGATTCCCCAAAATAAATATCTTTTTGCTCTAACTGCCTCTTTTTCCATTGTTTAGTTAAGTTAGTTAGATTAATAAAGGTTTTTACTTTGATATTTTCATGATACAATTTTTAATCATCCTTGGATTGCTGTGGATTTTGTTTGCAGTTATTCAGGATTTTAAAATGCGCGAGGTTGCGAATTGGATTAATTTTAGTTTGATTGTTTTTGCTTTGGTGGCGAGGTTTTTTTATAGCTTGTTTACAAATGATTGGAGTTTTATTGTGTTTGGTTTTTTTGGATTTGGAGTGTTTTTTGTTTTAGCTCATGGATTTTATTATTCTCGGCTTTTTGCTGGAGGAGATGCGAAACTTATGATTGCGCTTGGTGCTGTTATTCCAATTGCAGGAACGTATTATGAAAATGTTTTGATATTTTTTGTTTTTATTATTGCACTTTTTTTGTTTGGGGCCTTGTATAGTTTAATTTATAGTTTTATTTTGTCCTTTGTTAATTGGAAAAGTTTTGCGAAAGAATTTAAGAAAAAATTTTATTTGCATAGATTTTATTTTTATGTTTCGCTTATTTTTGCTTTGGCTTTTTTGGTTTTATCTTTTATTCAAGATATGATTTTGATGATTCCTGCGTTGATTATTTCTGTGCTTCCTTATTTGTATGTTTATTTGAAGGCAGTTGAAAAGTCAGCTTTGTTTAAGCGCATTGATGTTGAAAAGTTGACTGTTGGTGATTGGGTTGTTGGGAAGATTAAGGTTGAAAGGAAAACAGTTGAGCCAAATTGGGAAGGGCTTAGTGAAAAGGATTTGAAATTGCTGCAGAAAAATTATAAGAAAAAAGTTTTGGTGAAATATGGGATTCCTTTTACTCCTGCGTTTTTGTTTGCTTTTTTGACAATTATTGTTTTGTGGATTTATGGCGGGGATTGGGGGCTTTGGGGGGTTTTTGGGTGAGGGGAAAGGGAGTTGAATTTTTGACTCCATGGTCGGCAAAAATTCAAGGAGATTTTGTTAATGTGATAAATCGATAATGTTTTGTAGATGCTGTTGTTTAGTATTTGATTAATGAATAAAGATGGATTAATTGAATATATGAAAATTCACGGCATCCTAACCGGTGCTTTTGGCAATCTCTTCAAAGGAATTTTCCTTGGCTTTTTTGGTTTAGTTGGTTCTTGTTTTTCTTCTATAGAAATGGCTAGAATTTCTTCCTGGATTTTTTTTAAATCTTCTTCACTTGCTTTTTCTCGTTTATCTAAAATTTGTTGGTTTTTGTAAAGCGGAATTATGTTGATTATTTTTTCTCCGAGAATTTCTGCTTCGCTGACTTCTGTTTTTTCACATTTTAGTTTGTGTTTGAGGAGTTCTCCTATTTGTTCTGCGAATTTTTTTATATTTTCTGAGATTGTTTTTGCAGGAACCTTTTGTATTATTATAGTATGGCCTTTTGAAACAGGATTTATTTCTAAAACTGCAAGTGCTTGTTCTGTTTCTGCGATTTTATAGCTTGGAAGTTTTCCCTCTGCAATCATTCGAAATGGATTTTGGTTTTCTCCTTGAGATTGCATCATGTTGTTTTTTTTGAGAAATTCCTCAAGCTGTTCTGGAGTCATTGCCTGGATTTCTGCTTTTATTAATTCTCTCTGTTCTTCTGGAAGATTTTCTAATTGTTTGAAGAATTGTTCTTTTATTTGTTTTGTTTCTTGTTCTGATAGCATGTTTAGTTTAGTGTAATTAAGTTTTTATAGATTGTGTAATTGGATATTGTATGGAATATGATGTTGAGAAAAGGGAAATTGAGGTATGTAAAGAATTGAGTAATTTAGATAGGTTTGCCCTGGATTTTGTTGAAATTGTTAGAAAACATACTGATTATGTAATTATCTCTGGTTATGTATCTATTCTTTTGGGGAGGAGCAGAGTTACCGAGGATATTGATATGTTTATTCCTAAAATTTCTTCAGATGTTTTTTTTAATATGTATGGTGAACTTGAGGAAAAGGGTTTTTGGTGTTTGAATACTGATACAAATGAAAAAGCATTTGATTATTTGAAAGAGGGGTATGCAATTAGATTTGCGAAAAAAGGAGAGTCAATTCCTAATTTTGAAGTTAAGTTTCCTAAGGATGAACTTGATGAAAATGTTTTTAATGATTTTGTTACTGTTATTTTGTCTAAAGGAAAAATTAAAATTTCTTGTTTGGAAAGAAATATTGCTTTTAAAAAATATTTTCTTGGTTCTGATAAAGATATTGAAGATGCACATCATTTGGAGAAGATATTTAGAGGGAAAATAGATTATGATAAACTTAATAAAGTAAAGGAGCTTATTAATAGGAGAAAAGAAAATGAAAGAGAAAAGAATTTTTTTGAAACCAGGCAGGAATAATCGTGAGGAGCGGATGAATTTTGTGGAGTTTTGGGCAGAATTTGTTCGGACGCATTCAGATAAGGAATGGAGCAGACAGCAGAACAATTTGATTAATTCTTTGATTCCTGATGTTGAAAGTTAGACATAAAATTTATATAACTAGATTTCCTAGTAAATATAAGATGGTGAGGAAAATAATTTCGTATTTTGTCATGGTTTTGGGATTGGCGATTTTGTCGCTGAGTTTGAAACCTATCAAAGAATTTTTTATTGAAATTGTTCCTTTTTTAGAGGAAATTAATAGTTTTATTTTAATTGGTGTTGGAGCTGTGATTTTAGTTGTTGGATTTTTTTTAATGAAGCGAGGTGGTTCTGGAAAAAAACAGAAATCTTCAGAGGTTCCTATTTATCAGGGCAAGGATGTGGTTGGGTATCGGAGGATGTGATGGGGAATCTTTAAATTAATCAACGTGATCTAAGATTTCTCATACCCTCAACTTTATCCTTTATTGTTTTGTCAAATAAAATTATTAAAATAATCAAAATAACAATTGCAATGATTATTAAAGTTAATGTTTCTTGAGAAGAAATAATAGATTGTAAGATTACTATTGTAAGAATGCTATAAAATATCCAAAACATTTTTCTTATTGGATTGGCGATATTTGAATAATAAATAAAGAAGAAAGCTATCATGAAAGGAATTAACATTGCAAGAATTATTCCTATTATTCCATATGTTTTAAAGAGAATTTCTATTTGTTCGTAAGAAATATAAAATGAAGCTATACCTGCAATTGCCATAGAAATTACTGCAGAAACTCCTTTATCTTTGAATATCTTTTTTATTATAGGGAAAATTATTGCGAATGTGAGCATAAATATTAGAATTCTTATTGAGATGTCATTAAATAGGATATTCATTTTATTCTTTTGAGAATTCTTTTATTTGATTTCGAAGATTTCTTTTTTCGTACTTGTAATCTCTTTCAGTTACTCTTCCATTTCTATAATCTTCTTCTAATTCATCCAAATCTTTTAGGATTTTTCGAATCATTTTTTTATTAACTTTTTTTTCATAATGTGTAAATTCTGAAAGTCCAAAATATGAATGTATTGATTTATCAAGAAATATGAAAATTATTGCGGCTACAAATGTTAAACCATAAATCCAATTTGCAATTTCAGGTAGTTCGTTAGCTTTTGTCATCCATATTGCTCCGAGGGTTATGGCATATATTCCCCAAAACATTTTTCTCCCAAATGTTCCAACTTTTGTATTGTGGATGAAATAGAAAAAGATTACCATTGGTAGAATTGTTGTTATTGCAATTCCAAGGACTCCATATTGAATTAAAATTGCTTCAAAGAATTCATTCTCTTGTATAAATCTTATTGCAATGACTGAAACAATTGAGGATATAATTATGCTTATATTTTTGTTTCCCTCTCCAATTGGAGTTCTATCCAATATATTTTTAATGATTATTGTTAGGAGAATAAGAAATAAGATTTTTGTGAAAAAGAAACTACTGGTGGAATAATCTCCTATTACTTTTTGGAAAAAAGGTGTTAGAATTTCTATGCCTTTTTCAATTATATCATTTATTGCATAACTTATATTGTCAAAGTTGAAAGATTGTGCACTAGTAAATGGCAATGCCAATAAAAAAAACATTATCGCAAAAAATAATAGTAGTTTACTTCTTTTTTTCATTTTAATTTAATGTAGCCCATGTTTAAAAATATTGCCTTTTTATATTTGGCCGATTTTATAATAAAGTTTATAAAGTCTTTTTCATTATTTTATTTATGAAAGAAAGAAGAGGCCAAGTTGGTGTAACACAAATAGTTCTCGGATCGATAGGTTTATTTTTGATTATAGTTCTTGGTATTGCTCTTGTTGATTGGAGCAATAATGGGAGGAGTGATTTTGGAGGTGCTTTGCAAAATTCTTTAGATTCTGTTTCGACTAATTTTATGACTGTGTTGGGTCCCTTATTTAATGTTCTATTAAATTTAGGTGAAGATGCAAATACCAATTTTTTAGTGATTTTAACATTTATTTTAATATCTATAATTATCGTTGGAACACTTGATTCCGTGAATATTTTTGGAGATGATAATAAAGGAAATTTAACTAATCTCGCGGTTGGAATAATTGTTTCAATTATTGGTGTTAGATTTATGCCTAACAATATGTGGCTTTCTTTAACTGCTCCATCTAGTGCATTTGTTGCTACCATATTAGTTGGAGCTCCCTTTTTAGCTTTATTTTTTGTTACTATGAAACTTAAATATCCTCTTGCAAGAAAACTTCTTTGGTTATTTTATATTATATTTATGTCATATTTAATATTTTTTCCAGGAGAAATGGGTAGAGATCAGATATCCCCTGGAGGTTGGAATGATTTTATTTGGATTTATATAGTGTTTTTGGTTTTAGCTGGAATCATGCTCTTTTTTGATTCAACTGTAAGAAGATATATTGGTAGGGAAAAACATCAGCATGCTGTTGAGAAACAATTGGCAACAAAATCTATTGAAGAACGTCATGAGTTAAGGAATGAAATTGATAAATGGCAAGAAATTGCTTCAGATCGTAAAACTCCAAAGGATGATAGGAATGAAGCTAAAAAACAACTTCGAGAATTGAAGAATCTTTATGGGAATCTTGATTTGATATAATTTTTTGTTTAATCTAAAATTTTAAAAACAACTTATTCATTAGTTTATTATGAAAAAGAGTTTGATAATTTTTTTGTTGATATTGTTTTGTCTTAGTTTTATTTCTGCAGCTATTCCAAATCCCGAAGAGGTTTTAGGTTTTGACCCCAATGATATTTCAATAGATTCTGAAGATGCAAAAAATGTTGCACAAGATTATTTAGAGGATGAGTGGGATAAAATATTAGAAAATAAGGGATTTGGAAAAATTGTTTTATTTATAGGCGATTTTTTGAAATATCTGAATCCTGTTTTTAAAGTTATTTTAGGAGTTGAATATTCATTATCTTGGATGTTTTTTCTTTCTCTAGGGGCTTGGATTTATGTTTTTTTGATGGTTTTTTATGCAGTTAAAGCTATTTTTGCTTCTAGTGAAATTGTTAATTTTGGTGTTGGTGTTTTTGTTTCAATTTTGTTAGCTCAGTTTAAACTTTTTTCAAAATTTATAGAATTGATTTCTCCTCTTTTGAAAGATAATTTGAGGATTGTTATTGCAATCGTTGTTGTCAGTTTTATTTTATATTGGTATGTTTATTTGATGGAGAGGTTTGAAAAATATACTAAAAAAACTATTAAAAAAGAAGCTGAAGAACAAAAAGAAATGAAAGAGAAATTAAAAGAAAAATAATCACACTTCCCCTCAAAAAAACTACCTAAAATCCCCCCCCCTTCACAACCCTCCTCCCTGAAAGTCTCGTCTGTCTAACTGCAAATTTAATCTCTTTATTAATTATCCCAAAATCCTCCA
The DNA here is from genome assembly GCA_017609885.1 of Candidatus Pacearchaeota archaeon. Classification (GTDB taxonomy): domain Archaea; phylum Nanobdellota; class Nanobdellia; order Pacearchaeales; family GW2011-AR1; genus JACPLR01. Next base: position 22,044 of record JAFCDB010000008.1, on the reverse strand, counting down.
TTCTTACCAGATAAGAAAAAATAGGGATAATATCATTATTTTCTTACTTGGTAGAAAAGTTTATAAAGTTTTAATTTTTAATTTTTGTATGGATGAAGAGAAAAAAAATATTTTGATAAAGACTGCCAGAGAGTATTTTCAATCTGCTGAAGATAATTTTGAGAAAGGTAGATTTAATTCCTCGCTAATTTTATTTTTTAAATCCTTGATTGCTTTTGTTGATTTATTTCTTTTGAATGAAATTAATGAAACTCCATCTTCACATGGAAGAAGATTTTTTATTACAAGAAAAAGATTTCCTGAAATCTATGATATTTTAGATAGGACTTTTCCTTTTTATCAATCAAGTTATGTTCAGATTATAACTAAAGATTTAGTGGAGGTAATAAAAGAAGATGTTCGATTTATGGCAGAAAAAACTAAGATTGAATTATAGTAAAGATGTTTTTGATATTGTTCAATTTGGTTCATCAGTTATTGAAGGAAAGGAGCCTAGAGATATAGACATTTGCGTTATTTTTAATAAAATTGCTGTTAAAGAGCAATTAATTCAATCTCAAAAAATAAAAAGACAATTAGAAAAAATTTCTAAAATGCCCCTTCATATGACTTCTTTTGACTTGTATGGCTTTTTAGATCCATCTAATTTTGCGAGGGAGAGCATTTTATTTTATGGAAAAAGTTTAATTTCTAAGAAGATTTTTGCTAATAGGTTGGGATTTACTCCTAAAATTCAAATTTCCTATGATTTAAGCAATTTAAAAAAGAGAGATAAAGTAAAATTTAATTATTTGTTGAGAGGTAAATCTGGAAATTATGGTTTATTAAAAAAACATGGCGGGAAATTATTAAATCCTGGTTTGATAGAAATTGAACCTGGTTTTGATGAACTTTTCATTAATCATATTAAGAGAATTACTTCTAAATTTAAAATTAGAAAAGTTATGGTTATGTGAAATTCTTATTAGTTTTTTTAATCAACCCTCTTAAAAAATTACCTAAAATCTTCCTGTCTCACAACCCTTCTCCCTGAAAGTTTTGCCTGCCTAATTGCAAATTCAATCTCTCTTCCTTCTTAAATTAAAAAACTAATAACAAACCTCAATCATCTTTGCTCTGACTTGATATTTTTTCAGAAGCTCTGCAATTTTTTCGTTGTGTTCAATTGGAATCATAATACTGCTTTTTCCTAATTTTTTCCCACCGAGTTGTATTATCAATCCAGGATATCTTTTATCTTTTATTTTAAATCCGTAAAGTTTATTAAGAAATGCCCCCCTATTCTTTTTTATTTTATCCCAGGAGATTATTGCGTATTTTTTTCCTTTTTTTGAACTTGAGATATAAGGACTATAAAGAATTATTCCTGTGCTTTCAATGCTTTTTTTTAAGTCTAGCCATTCTTCTAATTTTCCTACAATTACATTTATTTTACAAGATTTTTTTATTGAGAATACTAATGCTTCTCTGGTTCCATAAAATCTTTTTGTTAAATTTTCTATTTCTTTTTCTAATGATTTTGTTTTTTTGTTAACTTCTATAAAAATGTCAATGTCGCTTTCTTTTGTTGATTGATTTTTTGCAACTGACCCAAAAAGGATTATTTTATTTACTTTATCACGCGATTTTAAATTTTTTAATAGATAAGATGCGAAATAACTTGCATATGCTTTAATCATTTTCAATTTCTCCTTTTAGTTTTAGAAATGTCTCGATTCTTTCTTTCAAATTTTTCTCAGATATAATTTTTCCGTATGCTATTTGGTTTCTTCTATCTTCTATTTTGAATGCGAGATCTAAAATTCTATCAATTTCTGGAATATTTTCAAGTTTGGTTATCATCTGATTTTCTATTAAAGATTTAACATTTTCTTTTTTCTTTTTCATCCAAGAATGTTTTATTTTTCCTCCTGTTTTGAAAACTTGTTTTTTGATTAGATATTCTTCAATCAGAGAAATTGTTGCCGATGAAATTAAAAATATTAATCTTGACTGATGGTCTGATAGATTTCCACTATCTTCGAGAGCCGATTCTATTTCATCTAATGTTTCTTTTATTATTCTTTTATTTGATTCTCTCATTTTAAGACATTTATCTTAACAAAATTAAGACATTTGACTTTAAATAATTTTCTATTTAATTTTAAGACACTTATCTTAACTTACTTAAGACATTTGACTTAATCACCCGAACGCCCTCACAAAACTAATCACTTCAGCTGAGTTGACATTTTCAATTTTCCCCAAATTCTTTTCTAACTTTTCCCTATCCTTCCCCTCATCCCAGGCAAATGTAATGATGATTGCGTTTAGTCCAAATGCAATTGGCTGTTTTTCTGCTTTGCAGTTTGTGCCCTGTGCTTTTTCTATTGTTTGAATTGCTGCTTTTTGAATTTCCTCAAGATTTGTATCTGGAGAATTGGGCATTATTTTTATTTTTACTGCTGCTCCTGTCATGTTAAAAGTTGTTGAAATAGGTTTTTAAGTTTTTTCGTTGGTTCATTCCAAGATTTTTATATCGTTTCTTTAACTCGCGATCTGACTTACCTTGCTTCACCCTTTTGACTCCCACTCGTCAAATCATTCGCCCCCTAATTCCCAATCTCGCTCGCTTTGTTTTCCCCTTTTGACTTACCACTCGCGAAATTTCTCACCAACCCATGTTAGACTTCGTCCAATTGATTTTAATAAAAAAGGAATAGCGAATAGTTGATTTGATAAAATAAGAAACTCTACTAACATAATACTTAAAAAGTGTCTTGGTTTTTTTGTAAGATTAGAGGTAAGATGATGCCGAATTATGAACAGTTAATTGATAAAATTGCCCGGGCTTCGGGTTTGAGTGTTGAAGATGTGAATTTGAAGGTTGAGGCGAAGTGCGCTAAGCTTTCGGGTTTGATTTCGAAAGAGGGAAGTGCGCAGATTGTTTCTTCTGAGTTAGGGGTTAATTTAGATAAGGAGAAGATGAAAATTTCTGAGCTTGTTTCTGGAATGAGAAAGGTGAATTTAGTTGGAAAGATTGTTGAGGTTAATCCTATTAGAGAGTTTACTACAAAAAATGGAAATTCAGGAAAAGTTTTGTCTATGACTTTGGCTGATGATACAAATAATATTCGGACTGTTTTATGGGATACAAATCATATCGAGTTGTTTGAGAAAGGACAGTTGAAAAAAGAGATGGTTGTGGAAATTTCAAATGCTGGTGTTCGGAATGATGAACTACATCTCTCCGGATTTTCAGATATTAAAAAGAGCAGCGAGATTTTGGATAATGTTAAAATGGAAAGAGAGTTTTCTTTTAAGAAAATAAATGAATTAAAAATAGGAGAAAGTGTTAAGATTCGGGGAGTTGTCGTGCAGATTTATCCTCCGAGGTTTTTTGAGATTAATAAGGAGACAGGGAAGAAAGTTACTGAGGCTGAGAAGCAATCTGGTGTTGAAGTTGAGAAACGGGCTTTGTTAGGGATTGTTTTAGATGATGGGAGTGAGAATATGAGGGGAGTTATGTTTCAGGAGCAAATTGCGAAATTAGGATTTTCGCAGGATGAAATTAATGATTTAGATAAGTTTACGAGGAAGAAAGAGGAACTTTTGGGAGAGGAGAAGTTTTTTATTTGTAATGTTAGGGAAAATCAGATGTTTAATACAACTGAGCTGATTGTTAATGATATGGAGGATATTGAATTGGATGGTTTGATTGAGGGTTTGAAGAATTAAATTTATAAGCTTTAGTTTCTTTTGTAATTTATGCAATTTAAAACACACTTAGCTATTGGGGTTTTTGCAGCGCTTTTATTTTTTCCTGTTGTAAATAATCCTGTGATTTTTTCAATTATGGTTTTAGTTGCTAGTGCTTTTCCAGATATTGATACTCCATTTTCACGACTTGGGAAATATAAGTTTGCAAAAATGACGCAAGTTTTTACAGAGCATCGTGGTTTTATTCACAGTTTGACTTTTTGTTTGGTTGTTTCATTTGCACTTGCGCTTTTTTTGCCTAGTTTGGCATTTGGATTTTTTTTAGGATATAGTTTACATTTAGTTGCAGATGGTTTTACAAAATCTGGAATTGCTCCTTTCTGGCCTTATTCCCGGACTGCAAGGGGTTTTGTGAGGACAGGGAGCTTGATTGATAAGGGATTATTTGTAGGATTTGTGATAATTGATTTAGGGCTGGCAGGGACTAGATTGTTTGGAAACATGTAACGCGAAATAACCTTGCTACTGAAATAATCTTTATATAGTCGAAGTGGTAGATTTTATTATGGTTGAGAAGAAAATTGAGAGAAAAGATTCTAAGAAAAAAAATGAGAAAGTTGAAGAAGAGGAAAAGGGGTTGAATGATATTCCTGGGATTGGGCCGACGTCGATTGCGAAACTTGAAACTGTAGGAATTTATGATTTAATGGGGGTTGCAACTTTGACTCCTCCTGCTTTGTCTGAGTTGTCTGGGATTGGGGAGAGTGTTGCAAGGAAGGCGATTCAGGCAGCGCGGAATATGCTTGATTTGGGATTTGTGGATGCTGCGGAGTTTGAGAAAAAGAGAAAGGATATTAATTATATTACTACAGGTTCGAAGAATCTGGATAATTTGCTTGGGGGAAAGGGGGTTGAAAGTAAGTCAATTACAGAAGTTTTTGGTGCTTTTGGAAGTGGTAAAACTCAGTTAGCTCTTTCGCTTGCTGTTGGTGTTCAGTTGCCAAAGGAGAGCGGAGGAGCTAATGGCAAAGCTGTTTATATTGATACAGAAGGGACTTTCAGGCCTGATAGGATAAAGCAATTTGCCGAGGGTATTGGAGCGAATCCTGAAAAAGTTTTGAAAAATATTTTTGTTGCACGTGCTTTTAACAGCGACCATCAGATTTTGCTGATTGAGAAAATTAATGAGATGATTAAAAATGGAGAGAAGATTAAATTGCTGATTGTTGATTCGTTGACAGCTCATTTTAGAGCAGAGTATTCTGGGAGAGGGCAGTTGGCAGACAGGCAGCAAAGGTTGAATCGATATTTGCATGAGTTGATGAAACTTGCAGAGCAGAGAAATATTGCAGTTCTTGTTACAAATCAGGTAATGTCAAATCCTGCGATGATGTTTGGAGATCCTACGACGGCAATTGGCGGGAATATTGTGGCTCACGCTTCTACTTATAGGATTTATCTTCGGAGAGGAAGAAAAGATAGCCGAGTTGCGAAGTTGATTGACTCACCAAATTTGCCTGATTCTGAAACTGTTTTTATGGTTGAAAAAGATGGGTTGAAGGATGTTGTGCTAAAGGATTGATATGAATATTGCAAAAGGAACTTTGATGGCGACGAGTATGATTGCTTTTTCTACTTCTTTAGGTGTTTTAATTGCGTTGGTTGGATTGATAACTTAATTTAAGGAAGTTGGTTTTTTAGAATTATTTTTTTATACCTAAATGTATATAAGTGCTCAGGGATTATTTTTTATTATATTAAATCGGTGGTTAGTTAAATGAAACTTAAAAAATTTATCTCTGAAATTTGGCCTTATGCTTTACTTTTTTTGGTCATTTTGATTTTAGTTTATATGACTGCTAGTTAATCAGTATCTCCGATGACACATAATGATTTTAGAATTCTAGATTCTCACTATAAATCCTCCTTCGTCGGAAATCCGCCCTTTCCACCCCCCAAAAATTGTGAATTCCAAAATCATTTATAACTGCCGGAGATACTGTTAATTTAAACATTTTTCTCAATTCCCTACCCGCCCGCCCAGCATTGCTCGACGTGATTTGTCTCGCAATGTAGATTTTAAATTGAGAAAAATGTTATATATCCTATGATTTCACCAAAGCCTAATTTAACAATCTTTTTATACTCTTTAGATTATTTAATTTTATGTTAATTGCAGATTTACACATCCATTCAAAATATTCTCGGGCAACTTCTAGAAGTTTAAGTTTTGAAAATCTTGTGAAATATGCTCGGATTAAAGGGGTTGGTTTGCTTGGGACAGGAGATTTTACTCACGAAAAACATTTGAGTGAAATTAAAAAATTAAAAGAGAAGGAGGGGATTTATTATTTTGACGGATTTCCTTTTGTGATTTCTGGGGAGATTAGTTTGATGTATACTCAGGGAAAGGGAAGGAGAGTGCATCTTTGTTTGCTTATTCCTTCAATTAAAATTGCTGAGAAGATAAATTCCTATTTGGATACAAAAGGAAGGCGGGATTATGATGGGCGGCCAATTTTTAATATTTCATGTGAGGAATTTGTTAAAGAAATTATGAAGATTTCTTTTGAGATTGAGGTTTTTCCTGCGCATATTTGGACACCTTGGTTCGGTATTTTAGGTTCAAAGAGTGGATTTAATTCCTTAAAAGAAGCATTCGGGAAGCAGATAAAAAATATCCATGCAATTGAAACTGGTTTGTCAAGTGACCCGCCAATGAATTGGAGAATTAAAGAATTAGATGATTTTGCGATTTTATCTTTTTCAGATTTGCATAGTTTTTGGCCTTGGAGAATTGGCAGGGAAGCGACGATTTTTGATTTGGATAAAATGGATTTAAGTTATTCGAAAATTATTTCTGCGATAAGGAAAAATGAAATTCTTGGAACTATTGAAGTTGATCCTGCTTATGGAATGTATCACTGGGATGGGCATCGGAATTGTGATTTTTCCTGCTCTTCTGAAAAAACAAAGGAGTTAGAAGGGAAATGTCCTGTTTGTAATGAGAAGTTGACAATTGGAGTTGATAGTCGAGTTAATGAATTGGCTGATTCTTCAAGAGAAGAAGGATTTGAATTTGAGGGTGAGACTTCATCCCAAAACAATCTTTCTTCTGGCGTGGTTCTATGTTCCACCTCCATCCCCCTCCCTCCCTCCCGAATAGAGGAATCTATGGAACCACGCTCATCTTCTCTCGGGATGAAGTCCCCAAACGCGAAAAAATTTTATAAGATTTTGCCACTACATGAAATTATTTCTTTGTTTACAGGGATTGGAATTTCTGCAAAGGGAAATTGGAAAATTTATAATTCTTTGATTGAAAAATTTGGAAATGAATTTAATATTTTATTGAATGTTACTAAAGAAGATTTGGCTGATAAAGGGATTGATGAAAAACTTACTGGGTTGATTATTAGGAATAGGGAGGGGAAGATAAAAGTTAAACCAGGTTTTGATGGCAGGTATGGGGAGGCAGTTATTGAAGAGCAGAAGACGCTATTTTGATTTTCTTAAAAAAATTATTGGTAGAATGTTGTAAGTTATTATTATGATTGCGCTTGTGATAATTATGTTTTGAGAGTTGTTGAAGATTGTTAGCAAGTTTGATACAGTTTGTGTTGCTGTTTCTGCAAGTCCTGGATCTTGGATGCTTGAAATCATTTTTGATTGAGTTTCAATGTATTTTATAAGAAGAGATTTTGTTGTTGTAGCTAAAATAGAAATTAAGATGCTTATTGATAGAGTTGAAAATAGAATGTTTCTTTTTTTTATTTTAAAGTTTTTTAGAGAGAAATATGTTAATGAGGCAATAAATAGGAAAATTAATGCGATTATTGCAAATGAGATTTTGTCTGGAGGGTACATTGCCCACGACGCGATGAAAATTGTTATTGCAATTGCTCCGATTACAAGTGAGGAAATGTAACAGAGTGCGAGGAATAATTTCTCTTTTTTCATATAATTTATAAGAAAGAGAGTTATTTAAATTATTTGTTTGACTTTCCTTCTTTAATGACCTCTTTTGTTATGTCTATTTTATCGAGGAATTCTTTGGGTTTTAGTTCTCTATATTCTAAGGGGACAGATTCAAAAAGTGTTTCTCCATTTTTTACTCTTTCTTCTAAGATATCTCTTTTTATTACAACATCATGGTTATTTTTCTTTGCGTATTCGGTTATCCATCTTTGAGCTACATCTGAACCTTTGGCATTTAATATCACATATTTTCCACTATTTGTTTCAATTTTCTCTTTCACTATTTTTTTACCTTGGGGAGTTTCTCTAGTGATTGCATTATAATCTACAACCCCTGGATTTTCGTAAGGGCCTGTTGTGTCCAATGTAAAAATATTTTGTTTAAGCAAAGGGTTTTTTAAAATAAATTGTTCAGAATCATTTGAATAAGATAAAGGACCAACTAAAAGAACTCCTGCTACAATTGTTTGTAAAACTTTTCTTCGTGTGCTCTTCATCTTCCATTTTATTTTTTTAAAAATTTATTAATATTGTATTTGAGAATGCTTTCTTTAAATAATTTTCGTTAATTTCAGTATCTCCGATGACACATAATGATTTTAGAATTCTAGATTCTCACTATAAATCCTCCTTCGTCGGAAACCCGCCCTTTCCACCCCCCAGAAAATTGTGAATTCCAAAATCATTTATAACTGTCGGAGATACTGAATTTTGGCTCCATCCTAAGTTTTTTACAAATTTTTCCTTATATTTTTCTCCTGCTTCTTTAGTTTTTGTTTTGCATTTTGGACAAAATTCTTTCATTGTGTAGGTTGCACATTTCAAACATTTTTTGAGTTTCATTTTTCTAATTTTTCCTTTTTATTTTTTCACTTCAAAATCACATTTCCCTTTTTTTGCCTGTTTTTCAATTTTTTCAAGGATTTTATTCATTTCGTGACTTGCTTTTTTCAAATCCCTTGATTTTATTTTTATTGAAAATTTAGAATTACCAAGATATTTAATGTTTTCATAAGGCGAAAGAATTTCTTTGAGTTTTTTTATTCCATCTGATTGAATACAGGAAAGTTTGAATTGTTTTTTGATTTGTTTTTCCTTTTCTTTTTTTGTTTCAAGTATTTTTTTAATTTGAGGGATTTGTTCTTTTGTGAAATATTTTTCAAGAAGTTTTTGATTTTCTTTTGCGTCTTCAAAAAATTCTGTGATTGTTTGGCTTTGTTTTATTTTTTCTATGATGTTTTTTGCGCGTTTTTCTCCGCAGATTTTTTTTAATATTCCTTGAAAACTTTTTTCTTTTTTATATTGGTCCATTAGTTCTCTTCTTTCATCTGTTTTTACTCTTCTTAAACTGAGAAATAGATGGTTGTCTTTTATGTTGAGTATTTTGCAGGATATTACTTTTTTTGGGACAACATATTCTCGGAGATTTCTGATTCTTCCTGGAGCGATTTCACTGAGGACAATACTGCCTTTTGTTCCATTGAGAGTTTCTACGAAGACTGTAGTTCTAGCTATGTCTGTTACTTTGCAAAGTATTACGTCTCCTTCTTCATATTTCATAGAATTATTATTGGGAGAGGGTTTTTAAGATTTTGGGAGAGGAGATTTGGGAGGGGGGGAATTTCTTGCGCGGTTTTTTTGTTTGTGGAAAATTTTCAAGAAATCAAGAAATTTTCTTTTTCCCGCCCACCCACCCGACAGCGCTAAACGAGGATGTTTAGCGCTGTCCTATTTTAAATGAGAAAATTTCTTCGAATTTATTTGATATTAAAAAAATGTTTTGTTGGATGTGAAATTTTTGGAAAGGGGAGTTGAATTTTTGCTTCCGCGGTCGCGAGCGATTTGACGAGAGATGAAAAAGGTTCGCAAGGAGAGAAAGGCAAGTCAGATCGCGAGAAAAAATTCAAGAAAATACTGTTAATGTGTGATATTCGATTATGATTTGCAGATTTGTGGAAAGGTTTTTATATCGTGGTTTGTTTTGTTTGGTATGAGAAATAAATTAGCTATTGCGTCTTTAGTATTGGTTGTTGTTAATTTATTATTATTTTTGTTATTGTTTTTTCTTAGTCTTCCTAGTATTAAGGTTGTTGGTGTATTTTTTGAATATTTCCTTTTTTATATTTTTCCAGTTGTTGCAATAATTTCTTTAATAACTTCAATTATAGCAATTGTTAAAATAAAAAAGAATAGATTGGATGGGATGTGGATGGCAATTTCTTCTTTAATTATTTCAATAATTTTTCTTGTTTTGTACTCATTACTTTGGTTATATTTATTTACGCGTGGGTTTTGATTAAATCTTAACCAACTCAACTTCCAACTTTCTTTTCAACTCATCAATGAATTCCTGTTCTTTTTGTTTTTCAATTAGTGCTCCTGCTGCTGCATGATGCCCGCCAACTTCTCCGCCGATAATTTCTACAACTGAATTTAAAAGTTCCCTGATATTTTTCCTTGATTTTCCAACCATCCGTGCAGAAATTTTTATTTTGTCTTCGTTGTAAGCCATTGCAATTATTGCTTTCCCTTCTTTGTATTCTCTTGAATTTGAAATGATGCTTGCGACTGTTCCAATGATTGTGTCTTTTATTTTGTCTTCTGCGTTTAGGATTAGATAATTTTTGTCTTCGATTTTTTTGAGAGTTGAAACTGAGTTAAGGGCTTTTACAATTGCTTGTTTGTGTGTTGTGTAGATTTTGTCAACTCGTTCTTTTGCGTTTTTGTTCTGGAGACAATAGGCAATTGCTGTGCCGCTTTCTCCTGAACGAGAACAGGCGTTTATTGTTGCGCTTATTTGTCTGATGTCTTCGAGATTGTTGAAAAAATTTACAAGATAAATGTTTCCAATAAGTTCTGATTGTTTGCCGTTGTCTGCTCTTTGCAATGAAATTGCTGTGATAAGTTTTGAAGTTTCTTCTTCACTTAGTTCAATTATGCTTTTGTATTGATTTCCTTTTTTTGTTATCCCAAGTTCTCTTAAAAAATTTGATGTTCCAATGAAACTTCCTGTAACTCCAGGAATATAAATATCTGAGCTGTATTCAAGGACTTTGTTTATTGGGCGTGTTGCAGGATACATAATGATGCCTTTTTTTACTACGACTTTTGAATCATTTATTATTTCATTTAGGATTTTTCCTGGATTTTTTTCTAATAAATCTCCTACCATTCCCATAACTGCATAATCTGCTAAATCTTTATTTTCTTCGCTAATTGATTTTGCGAAAAGATATGTCAGCCCTGCTCCTGATATTTCTTCTTCGTTAAAAAGGTGAGGGTTTACTATTTCTATGTTATTTGGAATTTCTGAAGTTATTTCGTGGTGATCTAAAATGAAAATTTCTGTTTTTAGTTTTTCTAAATAATTAAAGCTGTTTGATGCAAGATCTAAGAATAGCAATGATTTGTTTTGTGGAAGGGAGGAAATTATTTTTTCATCAAGTCCTTTAACGATTTTTATAGAAAAATCTTTTCCTAATCTTTGCAGGGTTTTTGTTATGATTGCTGCAGATGTTATTCCATCTGTGTCATTGTGGCTTACAATTTGTATTTGTTTGTTAGCTGTTTTTTCCAGAAATTTTTTTGTGAATTCTTTAATACTGTTTAACATTTTGGCCTCTTTTGTTTTGTATCTTCAACCTTCTTATTTTGAAATTCATTATTCCCCCTTACTCAACTTCGCTGATACCATCCCTTTCCTGCTCACAATCTCGCTCGCCTTTTTGCACTCTTTTGAAACTCACTCGTCAAATCACTCGCCCTGCCTTGTTTCACCCCCTAAAAGTTTATGAATTTCAAAATTATTTTAGCTGTTGGAGCTACATTGTTACCAAGAAAATTCAACTAGGTTTATAAATTTTTGTTTGATTTTTTAGTTACATCGGGGATTTTTACTTCCACGGTTGGCAAAAATTCTTAGGAAATTCTGCTATTTTCTTGCACAGTTTTTTTATCCCGCCCAACCCGCCCGCGATATTGCTTAACGCTTCGCGTTTCGCAATGTCTTATTTGAAATCAAAGGCTTTGGTGAAACCATTAAATTTTTGAACATTTTTCTCAATTCCCTACCCGCCCGCCCAGTATTGCTCGACGTGATTTGTCTCGCAATGTAGATTTTAAATTGAGAAAAATGTTATATATCCTATGATTTCACCAAAGCCAAATCAAAAAACTGTGCTTTCTTGAACCGCTCTGTTAAATTGAAAAATGTCTAATTAAGAATTCTTTTTCTTCTTCCCATACTTCTCTAACTTCCTCCTCAACCCAATAAACCGAACAATTTCTCTTTTTGCGCGTTTGTCCTGCTTGTTTTTTGCATAATGGGCCTGAAGGTTTTCTATTTTTTTGTTGATTACTGCTAAATCATTGTCATGTGAGATTTTATTTTTCTCTAAGATTTTTGTTATGCTTTTTCCGAGGACTTTTATTTTCTTTACGCCGTGTTTTTCTTTTAGAATTATTCCTATTTCAGAAGGAGATTTTCCTTTTTTTGCCAAATCTACGACTGTTTTTTCTATGTTTTCTGCTTCTGTTCTTTCTGAGGTTTTTTCTTGTTTTTTTTCTTTTGTCATATTATTCTTTTACTCTTTGGGTTTAAAAAAGTTTGTAATAGCCCCGCCCGGATTCGAACCGGGGTCGCAGGTTCCAAAGACCTGCACACTTGACCGCTGTGCTACGGGGCTATACTTGAATTATCTTGTTTTAGTTCTTAAACTTTTCTTTTTAATCAATCCAACAATTTTTCCTTCTGTTTTTTGACTTTCCTTAAATTCTCAATTTCATGTCCATAATATTCTTCTAATTCAAAATTTCCTTCTTCCTTAACTTCTTGACATTTTTTTTCATGCAGTTTTATTTGTCTGCTCATTGACTTAATTCCCTTTTTCAGTCTTTTTTTTCTGTTTACCATTTATTTACTTCTTTTTTTAGTAAGTCTATAAGTTTTTCAGCGTCTACAATTTTTATTTTTTCAGATACTTTTTTCTTTTCTTTTATTAATCTGTAAATATTATAGGTTTTTTCAAAATCTAATTTAGGGATATTTTGCAGAACATATTTCTTGAAATTTTTGTTCGAATATCTTTTGCCGGTTAATAGGGATTTAATTAGGAAAATTCCTCTGAGTCTTAGTATTGCTGAATATATTACGCTTGTTGATTCCAAGTATTCGCCATCTAATTTGTCAAGTTCAATTATTTCTGTGTTTATTTTTATGATTCTTTTTGTTTCTGTGATGAAATTTGTAAATAATTTTTTTGAAATTTTTTTTGAAATTAATTCTTTTAATAAAGAATTATTTACAATTGTTTTTGCTTCAATTAATCTTGGATAAATTAATATTGGATTTTTTTCTAGGGTTTTCTTTATGTTTGTTAGAGGAGAAATGAATATATGGTATTTTCCTGAGAATATTTCTTTTTTTGTAGTGGTTGAAATAACAATGACATCAATGTCTGATTGTTTGTTTTGTTCGTTTCTTGCATAACTTCCTACCAGATAAATTCCTACTATATCCTCAAGATATGTGTCAAGAATTTTGAATATTTCTTTTTTAATTTCTGAGGTTCTATCTACTAATGTTAATTTTATTTGCTTTCCAATCCATTCTCGGGGAACAAGAACGCCTCCGCTGTTTCCCCATTTTACTACATTTTTTAGTTCATTCATAAGTTTATACATTGTTTAAACTTTATAAATGTTGTGATTTTTTGGGATTAGTGTTTCTTATATTTCCCCCGTACCTCAACCTTTTTTAACCTCTCTAAGTTTTTTTCATAATCTTTCGAGATTTTATATCCTTGAAGGATCCATTTCCAATAATCCTTGAATTTTGTGAAGTGTTTTGCTTCGAGAGCCTGTTTTATTAAATGTAAGTCAACTGCTTTGTCTTCTGTTTTTTCTGACTGAAATCCGAGGCCGAAGTCTATGAAGTATAGTTTTTTATCTGGTGTTTTGTTATCCTCCACTCCCCGACGCGATTTTATATCTCGCCTCCATTCCTCTCCCGCCCTCCCGGAAGGAGTATCTGAATTATGAAACCGCGTCTCTGCTTTAGTTTGCTCGCGAAATTGTTCACCTTCTAAAATCATGTTGCTCGTAGTCAAATCTCCGTGGATGATGTGGTTGTCGTGGAGTTTTGCAATTGATTGTCCGATTTTTTCGCAGATAATTTTTGCTTGTTTTTCTGGAAGTTTGTCTAAATGTTCTGAAAGTTTTTTTCCTTTAATGTAGGGAAGAATTATTTTTGTTTTTTCTTTTGTTGGCATTGGAACTGGAGAATTAATTATTTTTGAAGATTTTTCTAATAGTTTTTTTTCGCGTTTTGTTCTGCGTTTTCTTATAGTTTCATCTATTTTTTTTAATCTATAAGATTTTGAAATTCTGTCTTTAATTACTAAGTTATTTTTTTTGTAAATGATTGCCTCTGCACCTTGATATAGTATTTTTTTCATGTGTTTTTTAGATTGAGATGGTTTAATAGTTTTTTGATTTTAGGCTTTGGAAAAATCTTTGAATTTTGATTTTAGAATTCCCACTAAATTCGACTTCGTCGAAAATCATCTCTTGCCACCTCCTCTTTCTTTCCCCCCCCAAAATTTGCTAAAATCAAAATTCCTTTTTACTTTATTTCCAATTTCTATTTCGCAACAAACTTTAAAAACAAGTTAATGTATGTTTAATTATGTTAGAGATGATATTGAATCCTCGGCGTTCTTTGCAGAGACCGTGGGAGATGTTTTTTGTGGGGCTGTTTTATGCAGCGCTTTCTGTGCTTTTGGTTCACTGGATTTTTTCAGGTGATGCTGTTCTTGTGAAGTATTCTGGAATTCTTGTTGTGACCTTTACAGTTATGTTTTCAATGCCGTTTGTTTTTTATATGATTCAGCTTGAGGAGTCGAAAGATTCGCAGATTGAAAATTCCTGGCGGCTTTTGAGAGAACATGGCAGGGCTATTCATGCTTTTATGTGGCTTTTTATTGGTTTGATAGTTGCGTTTTCTTTTATGTATATTATTTTAGGTTCTACAGATAATTACAAAGCGCAGATTGAAACATATTGCGCAATTAATGACCCTCAAGCATTTGATTCCTGCACTCAGCAGTATGGTTTGACAACTGGAGAGGTTACAGGTTCTTCGACAAGTGGGTGGTTTTTGGGAAGTATTTTTACAAACAATCTTTATGTTTTGATTTTTGCAATTGTTTTTTCAATTATTTTTGGAGCAGGAGGGATTTTTATTTTGGCGTGGAATGCGAGTGTTATTGCTGCAGCAATGGTGATTTTTGCCAAACAGGATTTGTATTCGCTGCCGTTGAGTTTGGGGAGATATATGATTCACGGACTGCCTGAGATTGGAGCGTATTTTGTTGGGACGCTTGCAGGAGGAATTTTAGGAATCTCAATAATTAAGAGGGAATTTAGAGACGGGAAGTTTTGGAATATTTTGTTTGATTCGCTGTTGTTGATAATTGCAGCAATTATTTTGCTTTTAATAGCTGGACTGGTAGAAGTTTATGTTACTCCGATGATATTTAAGTGATTAAAATGAGAGAATTTAGATGCAAGGAATGTAATTACTCATTTAAGGCAGAGAGAGAGCCGGCGATTTGTTTGAATTGTGGTGGCAATGAGATAGCAGAGGAAAAGAATGCGCAGGAGTTGTTGGATGAATTTAATTGATTGGGAGAAGGGAATTGGATTTTGAGGAAGGGGAAATGCTCTCGAATCGGCTTTCAGCACGATTCTCCGCAGGGAATTTAGCTAATGTCTAGAACAATATTTACTACTACTTAGATTAACTTTTTGAGAACAGAATTTGTAAATCATTATAGAATTCTCTGAATTAACTTATTTCCTACAAAAATCTTCTCGGCGCTCGAAGATTTTTGAGCGGTGGCGGAATTTCTTTTTCCCCACTTTAATTAAATTTATAAAAGCAGTTTTCTAACTAAAAAGCATGGAAGATTTTCAAAGAAGTGAAATTGATACAAAGGAATTAATTGAACAGAGAAAGCAAGATGTTTTTAATTTCTTTAAGAAAAATGCGATGTGGATTTTTTATCTTGTTCTTGCGGCTATTGTTGGGCTGGCTGTTTATATTCGGACGCGGAATTTGCATGGATTGAAGGATATTACAACAGGAACTTGGACACTTGGGCCTGACTTAGATCCGTTTTTGTTTTTGAGATGGGCGAAATATATTATTGAGCATGGTTCTCTTTTTGTAATTGATAATATGAGGTATGTTCCTTTAGGGTATAATACTCTTGGGGAGACGAAATTATTGCCTTATATGATTGTTTGGCTTTACAAGTTTCTTTCTGTTTTTTCAAATGAGATGAGTGTGACTTATGCTGCGATAATTTTTCCTGTTGTGATGTTTGCACTTACAGTTGTTGCGTTTTTCTTTTTAGTTAGAAAGATTTTCTATAATTCTTTTGGAGATAAGAAAATTCCGAATTTGATTGCACTTGTTGCGTGTTTTTTTCTGACGGTTTTGCCTCCGTTGCTTGCGAGGACAATTGCAGGAATTCCTGAAAAAGAATCTGCTGCTTTTTTCTTTATGTTTCTTGCATTTTATTTTTTTATTTGTGCTTGGGATTCTAAAACAGGAAAGTCAAGAATTTTATTTTCTATTTTGTCAGGTATTGCAACTGGGTGTATGGCTTTGATTTGGGGAGGATATGCTTATATTTTTCTTACAATTGGGCTGACAGTTTTTATTGGATTTTTAATTGGGCAGGTTGATTTGAAAAAATTTTATGCTTTTTGTATTTGGCTGGCTGTTTCTTTGAGTGTTATGATATTTTTTTCTTCTAGATTTACTTTGAAAACAGTAATTGAATCAAGAAATATTGGTGCTTGTTTTGTAGTATTAGCTATTGTTCTTGTTTATTTTGCGATTTCTAAGACGAAAATTAAAAATTATTTTCAGTCTGAAATGTTTTCTAAATTGCCTTTGCAATTAATTTCTGCGGTTATTGGTTTGGTTTTGTTGATTATTGTTTCTTTAGTTTTCTTTGGGCCTGATTTTATTGTTGGCAAGTTTTCTACTTCATTTACTGATTTAGTTAAACCAGCAACAAGCAGATTGATCCAAACAGTTGCAGAAAATCGACAGCCGTTTTTTAAAGAGTGGTCTGGAAGTTTTGGGCCTTATTTTGGACAGATTCCGATTTTTTTCAGTTTGTTTTTTGTGGGCTCTGTTTTGTTATTTTATAATATGATTCGGAAATTGAGAACTAAGGAAAAGTTTTTTTTGAGTTTTAGCTATGTGGTTTTTATAAGTACAATTGTTTTTAGTAGGTATGCTTCGAATAGTATTTTAAATGGGGAAAATTGGCAGAGTTTGACTGTTTATTTTGGAGGGGTGATTTTGTTTTTTGGGATTTTGGGTTGGCAGTATATTAACTTGTATAAAGAGAATAGATTGGAGAAATTGAAGACAATTAGTTTTGGACTGATACTTTTACTTTCATTTTTTGTTTTGGGAATTGTTTCTGCGCGGGGAGCTGTGAGATTGATTATGATGTTGGTTCCTTCGACAAGCGCGATTGCTGCTTATTTTATTGTTTTTGTTTTAATTAAAGGGCTGAAGAGTTTTTCAAGAAAAGAGGGAGATGATTTTAAGAAGATATTTGTATTAATTGTTGCAGGTATTGTTTTGATTGGAGGAGCCTATAGTGGATTGTTTTTTTATAAATCTTCTCTTGGACAGGCAGAAACATTTTATCCTTCGCAGTATCAGTGGCAATGGCAAAAGGCGATGTCTTGGATTAGAGAGAATGTTTCAGAGGATGCTGTTTTTGGACACTGGTGGGATTATGGATATTGGCTACAGAGTATTGGGGAGAGAGCAACAATTGTAGATGGAGGAAATTCTATCCCATATTGGAATCATTTAATGGGGCGGTATGTTTTGACAACGCCAGATGATGCGACTGCTTTGGAATTTCTTTACACTCATGATGCTACGCATTATTTAATTGATTCAACTGAGATTGGAAAATACGGAGCATATAGCAAGATTGGGAGTAATGCAAGTTATGATAGGATTAGTTATATTCCGACATTTACAATGAATCAGCAGGCAACTCAGGAGACCCAAGATGGGATTATGTTTGTTTATAATCTTGGGATTGGACTTGACGAGGATATTTTTTATGAGGAGAATGGGACAATTGAAAATGGTACTGAAATTCCTGGGACGACATATTCTTTTGCCAAGGAAAATTCTGGTATTGCAGGTGTGATTGTTAATTTGAATACTGCAGGAGAAATGTTGCAGCCAAGTGTTGTAGTTGTTTCGCAGGGAATTCAAACAACTTTGCCTATGAGATATGTTTACTCTGATGATGAATTATATGATTTTGAGTCAGGTGTTGAGTCAGGAATTTTTTTAATGGATTTTGTGAATCCTTCTGGCGGGGAGTTGAAAGGGGTTGAGAGAGGTGCAGGATTTTATTTTAGCAGCAGAACTGTAAATTCATTTATGGTGAGAAAATATTTATTTGGGGAGGAGGGAGATTTTAGGCTTGTTCATTCAGAGCCAAATTTTGTTATCGGAAACTTAAGGGAGCAGGGAGCAGAAGTTGATGATTTTATTTTGTTTCAAGGGAATTTTTTAGGGCCGATAAAGATTTGGGAAATTAATTATCCTGAAGATATTGAGAAAAATCCTGAATTTTTAAACAAAGAATATCCTAAGGAACTGAAGTTTGCTTGATTTCTTATTGATGTTTTATCGTGACATAGTTCCATGTCCTACCTCCATCCCCTAACCAACCCTTTCGGATTGAATTATGAATTATGGAACTACATCGCTGTCGCCTTCTGGGAGGGGAATGGGAATGCTCTCGAATCTGCTTTCACGAGTGATTTGATGAGCGGTGCGAAAGGTGAGCAAGGAAAAAAAGGCGAGTCAGGTTGCGAGAAAGATTCTCTGCAGGAAATATAGTTGATGTTTGGAACAATATTTACTATGATTTAGATTTTTGAGAATAGTATCTGCAAATTTTAGAAAGATTTGCTGATGCAGTTGTTAATAAGGTTTTAGAAGGCAGAGATTCTGATTAAACCCTAAATTTTTTCTTCCCGAATTTCTTTACAATCTTCATCATTTGTTTGTTTGACATTAGCTGACTTGGATCAGAAATATTTTCTAGGTCTTTTGTGTTTCCAGCTAACTCTTTAATCATTTTGTATTGTTTCAAAAGCTGTCTAATTTCGGTAGTTGAGGTTCCCGAGCCTTTTGCAATTCGCGAAATTCTTGAAGTTTGTTTTTCTAAGATTTCTGGATTTTCGATTTCTTGTTTTGTCATAGATTGAATTGCAAATTTCCATTTTTTCATTTTTTCTTCCTGCTGGCCAAGAAGTTCATCGGGGATTTTTGCTTTTCTTAATCCGGGGATTAAATCTTTAAGTTTTGAAATTGAGCCCATTGACTGCATTGATTCGAGCTGATCATAAAGGTCCTGGAGGGTGAATTTGCCTTCTTTGAGATTTTTTTGAAGTTTTTTTTGTTTTTTTTCATCTGTTGTTGATTTAACTTTTTCTAATAATGTTTCTATGTCCCCCATTCCGAGAAGTCTTGTGATGAACGTTTTTGGATTGAAGATTTCTAAGTCGCGAGGTTTTTCTCCTGTTCCAATGAAATATACTGGGGCTTTTGTCTGGTGGCAGGCTGTTAAAGAACCACCTGCTTTTGCTGAGGAATCCATTCTTGTTATTATGACTCCTGAAATATTGCAGGCTTTTTGAAATTCTTCAATTTGGACTTTTGCTGCTTGTCCAATATCTGCTGCTAGAATTAGGAGGGTTTTTGTTGGTTTTATTTTTTCAGAGATTTTTGTTATTTCTTTTATTAAATTAGATTCAAGGGCGTCTCGGCCTGCTGTGTCAATTAATACTAAGTCAAATTTTTCTAATTGTTTTTCGAATTTTTTGTAAATTTTTATTGGGTTTTTTTCTTGTTTGTCGATGAACGCTGGGACGTCGATTTTTTTTGCGAGTTGTTCTAATTGTTCTGGGGCAGCTGGGCGGTGGACATCTAATCCTAGGAGTGCGATTTTTCTCCCGCGTTTTTTGTACCACGAAGCTATTTTTGAAATCGTAGTTGTTTTTCCTGTTCCATATAATCCTATGAATATTATTTTTTCTTTTTTTTCTAATTCAAGTTCTTTTTTTTCTTTTCCAAGTATTTCTGTTATTTCGTCATTAAGGAGTTTTATTAAATGCTCTTTTTTCTCAACTCCTTTGATGTTTTTTTCTCCTGCTTTTTTTATTTTTTCGCTTATTTCTTTTACTAAGGCGATGTTGACATCAGCTGTAATTAGGGCGCGCTGGAGATCTTTGACTATTGAGTCGATTAATTTTTTATCTACAAAGATTGCAGAGCTGATTTTGTCTATGCTTTTTTTTAATGTGTTCCCAATTGATTCTAACATTTTATATTAAATTTGCTAGGTTTTTTATATCTTTGTTTGCTATGTGTGTGTATATTTGTGTTGTTTCGAGCTTGGAATGTCCTAAAAGTTTTTGGATGTATCGGATATCTGCGCCAGCTTCTAGGAGATGGGTTGCGAACGAGTGTCGAAGAGTGTGTGGTGTTGTGTTTTTTGTTATTCCTGCTTTTTTTGCATTTTGTTTTACTATTTCTTGTATTGATTTTTTAGAGTATTTTTTCCCTCTTGAAGATAGGAGAATTAATCCGTTTTTTCCTGTTCTAACTTCTTGAAATTTTTTTATAATTTCTGGATGAAGGAAGATAACTCTATCTTTTCCTCCTTTGCCGTTTTTTATGTTTATTATTTTTCTTTTTTCATCGATATTTTCCCATTTTAGATTTATTAGTTCTTGAAGTCTTAGTCCTGTGTAATAGAGGAGGTAGAGAGATAGTTGGTGTTTGGGATTATTTGGAGAGGAGAGAAGAGTTTGTGTTTCCTGCCGATTTAAGACTATTGGGAGTTTGTTTTGTTTTTTTGCTAGAGGAATTTCTTGTTTGAGTTCTTTATTTAGACAAGTTTTGTAAAAAAATTGGATGGCAAAAAAAATTGTTCTTAATGTTGAATTAGTGTTTTTTTGTTTTGATATGAGAAATTCTCTGGGGGTTTTATTTGATTTTAGAAATTCTTCGGTTATTTTTGTGTATGTTTTAATTGTTTGAGGAGAGTATTTTCTTAAGAGAAGTTCTTCCTTTAATTTTTGAAGTTGATTGTCCATTATATTTTGTGTAATTTAGTGTTTATATAACTTCGCTTTTTGGGGTTTATTGAGGGGTTATGGCTGGAATGTGGGGGTAATAGATGTTAGTTACAATCGTGGACTTCGGGCGCCTAGAAGATTTAATGAGAAAAATATTCTTGAGGTTTAATTCTTTTTTGTGTTGGAAAAAGCCCCATAAATCTAACTTCTTTTTCATAAGTTGTATTCGCTTCTTCCCAATCATGAATTGGTTTCATGTCTTTTGCTCCAGGAATTACTAAAACTGGTCGAGTTATAACAAATAATATATCATTGGGATTATCAAAATCATATGATTGAAATTTACCCAATAATGAAAATGGCTGTTCGGATCTTGACATAATTTCTACTAAATTACCATCTACTCTTAAATTTCTGCTTAAAGCATCTGATGAATAAACACCAAAGGCAGATGCTATAGTTTCATATGCCTTTTTCCATTGAGACAATTGATAATCCCTTGCATTTCTATTTCTTAAAACTCTTCTTAATGAAAGGTAATGATTACGACCAGTTTCTTCAACCAATTGCCGTTTACCTGGAAGAACTTCATAAAATTTTGAAGATTCAGGAACATCTGCTGAAACCAATTCATTTAAGAATAATTCACTATCTAGAGTTACTAGACTACCATGTCTTCCCAATTCATCAACTAACGTTTCAGCAATTTTTCTATCCATATTATAAAAAGAATTAAACCAAACTTTATAAATCTTCCTCTTGTAACTACTCCGAAGTTTAAAGGGCGCCCTACGTCCACGACTTCTTCGGCTTCGCCTCGACCCCGTTGCGCTCTCGCCTTCGGCTCGGGGCAATTAACAGGAATTTAACGGAAAAATGCTCGGCTCGCATTTTTCCCAAATTTCTCAGCCTCGAGGTCGTCAGATTTTTTGTGGTTTGCCTCAAAAAATCTTCCTCCAGCTCGAGTCTTCGAAACTTCGTTAAATTCCTATGTTATGCTCAATTCGGGCTGGCTCGCAGATAGCTTCAACTTTGGGTGGAGCTTTGGGGCTTTGGTGAAATCCTATAATTACCAAAGCAGATAATATAATCTTCCTATCAATATTATAGGTGATCATTCTAATCAACATCTCTTTTTTCTGAGTTTCAAGAAATCTGCTT
>JAFCDB010000025.1 GCA_017609885.1 Candidatus Pacearchaeota archaeon | reverse complement strand
TTTTCTCAATTCCCTACCCGCCCGCCCAGCATTGCTCGACGTGATTTGTCTCGCAATGTAGATTTTAAATTGAGAAAAATGTTATATATCCTATGATTTCACCAAAGCCTGTTTTTAGTTCCATGGTTGTGCGATAATTTTATTAAGCATCTTTTCTTCGAAATAATATGAGAGGTAAAAGAGGTTTTTTAAGAATTGTTGAGGTTTTTGTTGCGATTTTAATTATTGGAGGTGTGATGCTTTTTATTTATGTTGAAAAAGTGCAGAAGCCGCAGCAGGAGGATTTTATTTATCAGACAATTCGTTCTGCTTTGAGAGATATTGCGAATGATGAGGATTATAGGGAGGCTGTATTGAAAGGTTGTGATGGATGTTGTCCGACATGTAGTTTTCCTTCTGAACAAGACTATAGGGATACACTTGAAACTAGATTGAGAGAAGTGATTCCTATTGAATATGAATTTAGATTTAAAATTTGTAAGTTGGAGAGTGCATGTGGTTTGGTAGGGGGGCTTCCTGCGAAAGAAGTTTTTTCTGAGGAGGTTTCTGTTAGTGTGACTTTAGATTCAGATGATTTTGAGCCGAAGAAGATTCGGTTGTTTGTTTGGGAGAAATAAGTTTTATAGGAAAGGGAAAATTTTGTCGTAAGATAAGAAGAGAGAGGAGAGTTTTAGAGGAAGGGAAGGGGAGTTGAATTTTTGTTTCGGAGCTCAACAAAAATTTTAGGAAATAAGTTAATGCATAAAGGAGGAAATGATTTGTAGATTCGGTTTTCTTAAAATTTAATAGTAAGTTATAATCCTAGTAAATATTGTTCCAGAGATTTGCAGAATTCCCTTGCGGAGAATCTTTCTCGCAACCTGACTCGCCTTTTTTTCATTGCTCACCTTTCGCACCGCTCGTCAAATCACTCGCGAAGGCAGATTCGGGAGCATCCTCCTTTTCCTCAATTTTGTTAGGTAATTTTAAAAGAAACTTGAGATAGAGTTTCAATACAAAAATTTATAAACCTATTATAATATATTATAATATGGAAACTATTGTAAAACAAACAAGGGCTGTTGGAACCTCTGCAGGAGTGCTTCTTCCTAGGTCGTGGTTGGATAAAAAAGTAGTTGTGACTTTAGAAGAAAAGACACTTGATATAATTGCAAGAGATGTAATTGAGGTTTTGATTAAGAAAAATTTTTTAGATGAAATTAAGGGAATGTATTTGGTTGGCAGTTATGCTCGTGGAGATTATGATGTTGGAAGTGATATTGATGTTTTAGTTATTACTAAAAGTGTTAATAAAGTTATTGATTATTACGATTATGAAATAACTCTTGTTTCTGAAAAAAAGTTTTTGAAAAATCTGGCATCGAATTTGTATAGTTTGGTTTCTGTTCGAGAAGCAAAACCAATTATTAATAAAGAGATGATTGAGAATTTTCAAAAGGTTTCTCCGAAATTGAATCTTAAGAAGATGATTAAGGAGATAGAAAGTATTGTTAAAATAAATGTTGAGGTATTTGAAATTTTGAAAGAAACAAATCAGAATGTGCCGGATTCTACTCTTTATTCTCTTGTTTTAAGATTAAGAGAGATTTATTTTATTCGAAGTATTTTGAAAAAACATATTCCTAAGAAGAAAGATTTTTTGAAATTTGTAAAAAAAGATATTTATGATGCTTATCTTCGTGTGAAAGGGAATAAAAAAGAATTGAATTCTACTTCGTTGAAAGATGGAGTAAGAATGTTGGAATTGCTAAAAAAATGGCTAAAAGAATTAAAAGAATAAAGAAAGGAGTTGAAAGTCTGAGGGAAGAGGTTGATAAACATTTTTTGAAATTGGAGAGGGATATTGAAGAGGGGAATTTGGATATGGGGAGATATCATTTTAAGGAAATTGACAAGAGTTTGCTTTTTGCTTTGGAGAATAAGATAGAGTTTCCTAAAGTATCAAATGAAATTGTTGAGTTTTATAGAAAAAAGCTTGATAAATTGAGGGTGAAATTGGGATTGGATAAAGCAAAAAAACTATAAATCAAAAATTCTATAAGAAAATATGAAATTTAAATTTTTAAAACACACTGCTGATGTGAAATTTCGGGCTTATGGTAAAACCCTCAGCGAAGCATTTGAAAATTCCGCTGCTGCAATGTTTAATTCAATGTATAGGGGGAAAGTAAATTCGAAGTTGAAGAAGAAGATAAATGTTAGTGGTAGGGATTTGGAAAGTTTACTTTATAATTTTTTAGAGGAGCTGCTTTTTTTAGTTGATTCAGAGAATTTTTTTGTTTCAAAAACCAAGATTAAAATTGATGAGAAGAATTTCAAACTCGAAGCTGAGCTTTTGGGAGATGAACTTTTAAATTATGAGATTAGCATTGATATTAAAGCGATAACTTATAATGAGATGTTTGTTAAGAAGGAGAATGGGAAGTGGGTTTGTCAGGTTGTTGTTGATGTTTAATCGAGTTTATATTTTAATTTTATCAGAATTTTTGAACATTTTTCTTCACTCCCAACCCGCCTGCCCGACATTTCTTAACGAGGAAGTTAAGAAATGTCCTATTTGAAATGAGAAAAATGTTCTTTGGAATTCTCTCCTCGCGAAATTGCTCACCCTTGCCATCACCTCCTCACACCCCCAATATTTAGGAATTCCAAAATTTTTTATAGCTATTGAAATGTTTTTAGTCAGGATAATTTTATAAACTCTTTATTCTAATTATTATTATGAAAAGAGGAAGTGTGATTTTGCTGAGTTTGGTATTTATTGTTTTGGTGAGTTCGTGTGTTTCTGCTATTTGGTGGAATCCATTTAGTTGGGGTGAGGAGCCAATGTTTAATCCTGAGGTCGCATGTGTTGAAGGGCAAGTAGTTGGAGATGCGAATGGAGATGGTGTTATTGATGGAGATGATGTGCAAATAATTGTAGATATTAGTCAAGGAGAAATTGAAATGCCTGAAGATATAACTTGTTTTGATATTGATTCTGATGGAAATATTGATACTGTAGATGTTCAGGGAGTTGGGAATATGGTTCTTGAACAAACAATTCTTAAACTTTCTTCTCCTACAAACGCACACGGAGCAATTTATAATGATGCTGTTTATGATATTTATATAAAATATGATGAGATTTTTGGAGAGATTTATTCTGGGGAAAATCCTCATGAATGTGATGGGAATAATTTGGTTTTAACTTTATCTGGAGAAACAAATGCACATGGGGCTGTTGAAGGTTATTCAACAGATGTTTGTTATGGAGATTTGGTTTGTGCAAAAAAAAGCGCGTGTTTGGAAGGAGAGGAGTTGGTTGTAACTTTGTCTGGAGAAACAAATGCACATCTTGCAAAAGAAAATTATCCTGTTAAGATTTGCTGTTCAACTGCTGAGGGAAGATGTGAAAATGGGATTGTTGAGCCAGGGGAAACTTGTGACGCTGGAATGGAAGATGCTTTTGGAGGATTAACTTGCGAGAATTTTGATGATTTTGTTGCTGAGATTGTTTGTGCAGGAGATGATTCTGATTGTGTTGCTGCTGAGTCAGAACTTGTTTGCGATGACGAGTGTCAAATTGATACAAGTGGTTGTGCAGGAGGTGTTCCTGGAATTTGTGGTGATGGTGTTGTTAATGCCGGAGAGACTTGTGATGGAGAGGAATTTGGTGAGATTACATGCAAGAGTTTTGATGATTTTAAATCTGGAGAACTGGCTTGTACTGAAAATTGTCTTATTGATACAAATGGCTGTTCAACTGAAGGTGTTGTTGAGGATGAAGTTGAAATTCGAGTAGAGCCTATTGATGCTAAGCTTGAAGTTGGCAGGACTCCAGAATGGGGTTATAAAGTTTATCTGACTTTGGCAGATGGAAAAGAGCAGGAAGTTACAGAGAATGTTGAATTAGAATCTTCAGATAGTGAGATTGCTGAAATTGGAGAGGACAATAAGGCAGTTGGAAATGCAGTTGGAAATGTTGAGATTAGTGCGGGTTATCAAATGGGAGAGGAAGAGTTAAATGGAGTTGCAACTTTGGAAATTGTTGAAGAAGGAACAAATGTTTTGTCGCATGTTGATTTAGAACCGGAAATAAGTGAATTGACTATTGATGGAGAGCAGGAATATTATGTTGTTGCATATAATAGTGACGGGATTGGAGAGGTTGTGACTGAGAATTCTGTTTTTGAAATTAGTGATTGTATTGGGGAGGGGGAGAATGAGGGCAAAGATAATGGTGAGAGTGATGGCGAGGTAAAGGATGGGGAGGATAATAGTGAAGAAACTGAAGGAAATGGAGAAGACAGTGGGGAAGATGTTGTTGAAGAAGAGTGTTCAGTTGCATCTCTTGAAAATAATAAAGCCACTGGACTTGAAACTGGGAAGGCGGTGATTAAAGCGACATATAGCGAGAAATTTGACGAGGCGAGCTTGCTTGTTGGCAAGGAGATTGTTCCAATAGAATGTAATTATGACAATATTTGTCAGGATGGAGAGGATTGCACTTGTCAGGATTGCCATGGAGTGCAGGCATATGTTTGTTCGCAGGGGCAGGTTTGCAGTTATGAAACAGATGAGTGTGCTGATTGTGTTGCAGGAACGACTTTTAATTCAGAAACAAAAAAATGTTCTCCTAAGATTTTTTCAATTGAAATTACAAAACCAGATTCTAATTTACTTTTGAATGATAAGAGATTTTTGACATATAACCAAATTGATTTTGAGCAGGAGAGTTACAATAGCGAGAAGGATTTGACAATTAAGTGGGATTTTGGAGATGGCGAATCTAAGTTTAATAGCAATTGTTTGACTACTGGGAACTGCAATGTCGAGCATTTTTATGAGAATTTTGGGCATTATATTATTTCAGCAACTGCAAATGAGCAGGGAGGATTTGAAAAGAGAATTAATTATACAGATATTTTAATTTATAGCGAAGGTTTGAATGTTTTTTCAATTATTTCAAAGCCAAGTCCTGGAACTGTGATTGCAAGCAGTGAAGAAGTTGAGTTTGACGCAAGTTTGAGTTTTGTTGCAATGTGCTACAGAGATAGTGATGACTGCGATGCAAAATCTGAACAATGTTATACTGTTGCAGGAGATGTTGTTGGAGCATTGTATTGCTATAATTTTTTAGAGGAAGATATAGGAGTTAGTTATGATTTGTTAATGGAATGGAAATTTATTAAGGGAGAGGACCATATAATTGAATTAGTAGGGACGTGGAGTGAAGATTATGATGATGTTGTGAAGTTTTCGAGGAGTTTTTTTGTTGATGGGAATTACAATGTGACATTAGAAGTTACTGTTGGGAAGTTAGTTGGTGGGGGGACAGGAGATAAAACTATTTGTCAGGATTGGGATTGCATGATAATAGCTGCTGAAAATTGCGACATTACATATATGAATAAAACAGAGTCACTTATTTTATTAGGATTAAATATAACATCAACTCAAATTATAGAATTAAATAGTTTACCAAATGAGCAGTGTAATTATAAAACTACTTATGAGAAAAATGTTGTTAAATACTCGGATGAAGTAGTCCAACAATTATTAAATGAAGGAAAAACTCAGGCAGAGATTGATGAGTCTGAGCAAGTAGTAATTGAATCTGGACAGGAGGTTGAGGGAGAAAGTTTTAATTGTGATTTTAGCAATAATGATTTGGTTGCAATGTTAACTCGTTGGAAAGTAGGAAGTGCATCAACAAGTGATTGGGATGTTGCAGAGTGTAGAGGTTTCGGATTTGATAATCCTGATTATATATCGTAATAAAATGAAAATAAAACAAAACAAAAAAATGAAAACAATCTTCGTAGCTTTAGCTATATTTTTAAGCACTTCATTAGTTTTCGCAGCCTTTGACTTCGACAACGGAGTTTCAGATAATTCAGAAACAAATTTTAATACTGGGGGCGGTGCTCCTCAATGTTATTTGACAGGAGAGGGAGACGCAATTTGGAAATTTGCAGATGGCAGTACAATTCCTGTAATGGTTGGTGGTGAAACTCCTGAGACAGTTAATTCAAAAAATGGTTGTTATCAGGAAGATGGTTTGCCTGGACCTGTTTGTTGCCTACAAACATATACTTGCAATCAGGTAAATGGTGCTTGTGAAAAATCTGACCCTGTTGTAACTTCGTGTTCAAATTATCAAACTGAAGATGAGTGCAGAGCTTATAATCTTCAAGATGTGGAATATTCAATTTATGAAGTTTTCTTTAGTAATTTAGAGAGCGAGGAAGTTTCAGGAATTCCAGACCAGTCAGAAATTCACTTTTGTCAAGACCCGCAGGTTTTTGTTTTAGAAGGGATTGAAAGACTTTTTGCAAATTGCGGTTGTGTTTGGGATGAGTCTCTTGAAAATCCAGGGACTTTTAGATGCCAAGAATATTATAAAGATATTTCTGATCTTGATGTTCCTCCTGGAATTGATTTGGAAATATATCAGTGTGTGACAGACCTTAGTCCGTTGCAGGATATGTGCGAGGAACAGGATATTTATTTGGTTAGCTGGACTGCTGAGCGTTTCCAGGTTGATTTAAACGGGGAGGTTGTTACTGATTCAAGTGGAAATCCTGTTGAAGCACCTTCTGCTCCTGACTGCCGGGACGGAAGCGCAGAGTTTGACTGTCCGATTTCTATAACTATTGGTTTTTTTAATTGGATTAATTTTTTTATTGCTTCCTTATTATTAATAGGGGTTTATTTTGTTTGGAAGGGATTAGATAGTTTTAAATAAGTTATTCTTTTAATTAAGGAGTTTATGAAAAAAGTTGCGGTGATTTTTGTTTTGGTTTTTTGTTTGAGTTTAGTTTCTGCTGTTTGGTGGAATCCTTTTTCTTGGTTTGAGCCGAGAT
>JAFCDB010000007.1 GCA_017609885.1 Candidatus Pacearchaeota archaeon | reverse complement strand
GCGAAGAGTGATTTACAATTTTGTTAATCCGCATCAGGAATTGCAGGGAAGAACTCCTGCAGAGGAAGCTGGGATTGATTTGGAGTTGGAGAGAAATAAATTGTTGAGTTTGATAGAATTTGTTAGATCTTGGGAAGTATCGTTAACTTGACAGTATCTTATACTAAATATCCATTAACTATTACACTTTGGGCCCAATTTAAAATATAATTAGAAAGATTTCAAAAAAGGAAAATTATATTGATCTAAAAAACTTTTAACAATTATTAGGATTTTTTAGAAATAGTCTAATCATTTCATCTCACCTGATTTATCTTTTTTTAAACTGATAAATGCTGGGCTATTTGACGCATAAGATTCTAATAATGCTTGTCTTGTTTCTGCAGAATTATTTGGAAAATAAGATTTTATATTTTCAAATCTGTCCATTAACCATTTGGCGTCTATTTCTGAATGAGTTGGTCCGTGGGTCGGATAATCTGCATAACCTACTAATTTTACATTTGTATTTTGTTGGTTTACATCTAATTTTATTTGTTCAAGGGGTCGTTCTATAAGAAAAGGAGTTATAGTATAAACATAGGGTTTTAATCCTTCGAGAGCCATACCAGAAGAAATACTTATCATACTTTGTTCGCAAAGGCCAAGATTATGAAATCTTTCGGGAAATCTATCGCGGAATTGGTCAAAAATTCCATATCCGATATCTCCAGTCAATAAATATATTTTTTTATCAGATTCAGCAAGTTCAACCATTATTTTTCCAAATTCTTTTCTCATTCTAATTCCTCATAAGCTTGAGTCAATTCTTTTTTTGTAGGAGGTCTAGCATGCCACTTAGGATCTTGTTCCATGTAACTTATTCCTTTTCCTTTAATAGTATTTGCGATGATACCTCTTGGAAATCCATTATTTCTATATTTTAAAGCAGGAATTATTTCTTCAAAATCATGTCCCTCAATTTCAGAAACATCCCAGCCAAATTCCTGGAATTTCCCTGCTAAATCCCCAAAAGATAAAATTTCTTCTGTAGGACCAAGTGCTTGCAATTTATTTCTATCAATAATCGCAACAAGGTTATCTAACTTGTAATGATTGGCTATTAGCAAAGATTCCCATGTTGTCCCTTCCTGACATTCTCCGTCTCCCATTAAAACATAAATATCCCCAGGCATTTCTTCTAATTTCCTAGCAAGTGCCATGCCAACTCCAATAGGCAGACCGTGTCCTAAACTTCCTGTCGTACAAGAAATTCCATTTTCAACATCTATATCTGGATGACCTGAAATTTTTGGAGAATATCCTCTTTCCCTTAATAAGATATACAAAGGATAACAAGCATGTCCTTTGCTTAAAATAAATTTATCTTCATCATTCAATATTTCATAATATAATGCTATAAGCAATTCTATCTCTGAAAAATCTCCTCCAAGATGACTATCCCCATGTTCTATAGATAAATCTAAATCCCTTATTCTAAGTTCCTTTGCTTTTTCTGTTAAATGGCTGTATGGATTATCCATTTTAAATAAAATTTGATTTTTCCTCTATTTTTTCTCTTTTAATTTATTTATTTTATTCAAATCTAACTAATTTATAAATTTTTATGTGATGAAGTTTAATTAAATAAAATTCACGTGTTGTGGAGGGGCTCCTTCAGGTTCTCTTAATTCAATCTCCCCTTGTTTTAATTTCCACAAATATTCATTAACTTTGTGTTGCAAGCAAAGAGTGGCACAGGTTTTTTTTATGTCAAATTTATTAGAGGCAATAAAATTCATAACCTCCCAATATTTCTCTCCCTGCCAAATTTCTTTAAATGACTGTTCAGCAATATTTCCAATATGGTATCTTTTATATTTATTGTTAAACAACATTCCGCAGGGAGCAACAAGACCTGAACCTGAAAACTGCATTATAAATTGAGGACCATAGCATCTATCATAAATTCTTTCACTTCCATCTAAAATTTTCGACCATTTTGCCTTAACAAGGTAATCTGAAGTTGATTCTGCTTCAGCTTGTTTCAAAGTTTGTGTTAAATCTTTTTCTAAATATTTTTCGTAATCTATACCAAGCTCTCTTTCAGGACTATCACTACAATGTTTGATTACGAGATAATCTACACCAAGTTCTTTTCCTAACTTTGCTAAAGGCATAACTTGATCTAAAAAATCTGGAAGCAAAACCATTTGCAAACCAATAGTTGTTTCTAAATCATTTTGTTTTTTTATTCTTGTGCATTTTCTAATTACTTTTTGGACTTTTTCAAAATCACCTTCTTTACATCCATGAATTTCTTTATATCTTTCAGGTTCTCCTGCAGAAATATTAAATCTTAGATAAGTTAAGGCAGGAAGCATTTTTTTTAACTTATCTAATTTTAATAGTGCGCCGTTTGTTCCAAGAGCCATATCAAGACCGTTTGATTTTCCACGAGTTATTGCATCGTACACAAATGGAGAGCAAGTACTTTCACCGTCACTTATTAAACTAACTGCTTTTACTCCTATTTCTGCTGCATCGTCAAGAAAACTGAAAACTGCATCTTTTGATAAGGTTGTTTGAACATTTTCCTGCAATTTTCCAAAACAATATGAACAATTATAATTGCAGATCCTTGTTAAAGCCACATCCATTGTAATTGGAGCAATTCTCTCTCCATCTAACCATGCTTTAACTCTATCACCATGCCATTCTAATTTATGTGAGTCAAGTATTAATTCTTTCTCTTTTTTCATTATCATAAACAGTTCTTATTTTAAGGTCCCAAATATCACAATGTTTACAAAGAGGAATTTCAGAAGACCTATCTTCCAGATGCATATTTCTAACTTGTTTAAATTTTTCAGATCGCCAAATATCTCTCATAGTTGAGTTAGTTACATTTCCAAAATCGATAACTGACTTATAATCACACCCACATAAAGGAATAGTTCCATCAAAAAGAACCTCTAATGTTGAAAAAGGAGATATGCACAAGGGGTTTTCAATTCCGCTCTCTTTTCCTCTATCTAATTGATTTCCCCAAGTATGATATTCTTTAGAAACAATTTTATCTCTTCCTGAAATTTTATCAGACCAATAATCCCTCCATTTATCTGTTTCATGAGCATTTTCTTCTAATTCCACAAACCTTATTTGAACATATGGTTTTTCTCCTCTTTCATTTCTTAATTGAATAAATCTTAAACAATTATCTCGGACTTTTTCAAAATTTAATCCTTTTCTTATATTTTCGAAAGTTTTTTTTGTGGCGCCATCTATTGAAAATCTTATATCATCTAAACCAGAATCTACAAGCTCAAATGCCCTTTTTTCATTAAGTAATGAACCATTTGTAGTAAAAGTTACATAATTCATTCCAGCATCTTTGAGCATTCTAATTTTTTCATGAAGAGTTTTGTCAAATAAGGGCTCTCCATTTCTTGATAAACAAACATGATTTACCCAATCTGAATAATTAGATAGTTCCTTAGTTATTTTTGAAAACAAATTTTCATCCATTTTTCCTGTTTCTATTTCGTTTCCTGGTTGATAAAGAGGGCACATAATACAGTGAGCATTGCAATTACGCACTGTTTCTATTTCTACATATTTTGGAAAATAAAAATGTTCAGAAAAATTATCTACTCCTAATCTTTCTTTAATTATTTGTTTATTTGAATCTAACATTTTATTCCCTCTGATTTAACATATTCATTTAAAGCATCTCTCCAATCAAGCATGTCCGGAATTTTATTAGATGTTAAATTAACTTTTAGAGGATTTGGAGCAGGTGCGGGGAAATCTTTATCTTTTGCTCTATGTATTTTTCCAGTAAAGCCAATTTTATCTGCTAACTTAAATATAAACTCATAATAACTTGGACTTCCTTTGTTTGCAATATGGTATGTTCCAAAAGAGTGATTGTCTTGAATAAGTGAAATTATTTTTTCGGAAGCATGTATTGAATAAGTTGGTGAGTCAATTCTATCGTCGGCAATTCTTAATTCCTTTCCTTGTTTCATCCTTTCGATCATTTTATCTACAAATCCTAATGCACTATTTCTTCTTTGTCCAAATAAAGTTGGGAATCTTACAATGTAATGAGGAACTAAAGTATTCCTTACAAAAAATTCAGAAGCTAATTTAGAAATTCCATAAACATTTATTGGGTTTGTTCTATCTGTTTCGATATAAGGTTTCATATCCTTTCCGTCAAAAACTGCATGGCTACTTGGCTGAACAAGAACAATATCCCCTTTTTTACATATTCTCGCTAAATTCAAGGCAGAAAATGCATTAATATCAAATGTAGTTTCAGGATCTTTTTCGCAGGCAGAGATGCCAATCATTGCTGTTGCATTAACAACAACATCTGGCTTATATTGTAAAACTTTTTCTTCTAACTTACTCTTATCAGTTACTTCGAAGTCTTCATGAGATAAAGCAACAGAACTTATTTTTTTTTCTTGACAAACTTTTTCAAGTGCAGTTCCTAACAAACCTGTTGAACCAAAAATTAAAAGTTTATTTATCTCGCTTCCCATTTCAAATCGGAGATTTAGGAGTTTATAAGGATTATTGTTATGGAATTATATTATTTTCTTTTTGTCTTTTCTAATTTAATTGCTTTTTTTATTATGTCCCGTCTTTCTCTCAACGAATATTTTCTCTTGTAAACTTTTGAAGGATAAACCCACATTTTTTCTGATGTATAAATTTTTTTAAATAATTCATTAGTTAGTTTATGAATTAATTTATTCATTATTAAATTTCTTAAAAAAGGATGCCTAACAGCTAAGGGGCCTAACAAAGATATATTTATCTGGGCATTTTTTTCTTTTGGAGTAAAGCAATTTAATACAGAGGGGTTGGAAAAGGCATAACCCTGCATTGTAGATAAATCTCCATCAAAGAAACCTTCATTGACACATATCTCTCCGAGCTCTGTTCCAGGATATGGCTGATACACAAAAAATTCCGGAACAGGAATTCCTGCTTTAATGCATAAATCAACTCCTGCTATATCATCTTTCAAAGTTGAACCGGGCAAACCAGTCATTATACAAGTAACAACTGACAAGCCATTTTCTGAGCAATATCTTGAGCTATTAATTATTTGTTCATCGCTAATTTTCCGTTGTAAAATTTTTTCTCTTATATCTTGATTTGAAGATTCAATAGCCATTTCAACTGCTTTACAACCAGCTTGTCTCAAGGATTTTGCAATTCCAGGAGTCATTAAATCAAATCTTGAATGAACATAAAAAGGCAATCTAATTTCTTTAGGATACCTTTCACAAAATTCTTTAAACCAATCATCTTCTTTAAATGCAAATACATCATCTACAAATTTCACAAATTTAAGACCAAAATTTTCTTTTGCATTTGACAATTCTTTCATTACATAATCTACAGAATGGCGGCGAAGGTATCTTTGATTTGGATATTTTTTTCTAAGAGCATGATTAAAACAGTAAGTACATTTGAACGGGCATCCCCTTCCTGTCATAAAATTCATTATGAAAACTTCAGTATTTTTCTCATAAAATAATTCTCTATCTGGAAATGGGAGGGAATCCAAATCCTGAACAAGAGGTCTTAAATTATTTAATTTTCCGCCCTTAACAACAATATTCCTTAATTTGGAAACATCTTCTTTTTTTTCTAATTTATCCAGGAGTTCAACAAATGAATAATCTCCTTCCCCAATACAAATAGCATCTAACTCTGCTTTATCCAACACCTTTGGAAAAAAAGTTGGATGAGGCCCTCCCATAAGTGTAAATATGCTTGGAAATTCCTTTTTTATTCTTTTATTTACTTTGGCGTAAAAATCATCTTCTCCAGTTAAACAAGTATATGCAATTACATCTGGATTAATTTTTCTTATTTTATTTAAAACACCATCTTGAGATAAAACTTCCAAATAAGTTTCATCTCCTCTTTTTTTTGCCAATGCAGAAAGTTGCATTAATCCTAACGGACTAAAAAAATCTGCTTTTTGTTTCACACCAAATAATATTTTCATTTTAATAGATTGCAAACTTCTGTATAAACTCTTTCAGGAGAAATATCTTCCATGCAATTTTTTTCTTTTTCACATTTAGGTTTAAAACATGGCGCGCAATCTGGATAAGGTTCAGGCAAAATAGCTTTTCCTCTTCCATAAAAATAAACTTCTTTATCAGGAGTTGGGCCAAATAATCCTAAAACTTTTTTTTTAAGAGCAAGAGCCAAATGCAAGCCCAAACTATCATTTGAAACCACAAGTTTTGATTGATTTATCCAATCAATATATTTGTTCATACTTTCAAAAATTTCAGAACCTTGTTTATCTTGTCTTGTAACTGAGAATCCATTTGATTTAAGCATTAATTCTAATTTATCCCAATTATCAGAAGGCCATAATTTTGTAGGCCATTTTTGTCCAACTAAAATATTTAATGCAACATCATAAACCTCTTTTGTTTGAGGTTTATACCCTAAAATATATTCTTCCCCTTTCCATTTTTCCTTCACCATTTCAAATAAAAGCTCTTGTGCAGTTTTTCTATTTGATTTCTTTAATATAGGATCTGAACTTACAGAAAGAACATTAAATGCGTGGTCATAAGGTTTTGAAACTTTTTCATTAGGATCAAATCTGAATCCAAAATTTCTTACAGAAGATATATTTTCTAC
Source organism: Candidatus Pacearchaeota archaeon (assembly GCA_017609885.1). Taxonomy (GTDB): domain Archaea; phylum Nanobdellota; class Nanobdellia; order Pacearchaeales; family GW2011-AR1; genus JACPLR01. The sequence continues at coordinate 16,952 of JAFCDB010000007.1, read as the reverse complement.
TAAAGCGCCGATTCCAGGAACTTTTTCAAGATTAATAATTGTATCAAATCTTTCCTTTTTTAAATGTTCTGCAGCAATCCAATCTAAATGCACAAGCCGATTAATAAAAGGATTGTCCTCTAACAAAAAGGATGCTTTTTTATCAGTTACCCAAGTAACATGTTCATTTTTATAAAGATTAAGTAAAACAGTAGACCTAAAAACATCCCCTAAACTAACTCTCCTTGAATCAATTTCTTGTTCTAAAAATTCAGAATATCCGGTTTTAATTATTAAAATTTTATCCATAAAAAATAAGATAATCATGAATTTATAAAGATTGTTATGATTTTTTTCTAACTACTTCTCTAATAAATTCTTCCAATCTTAAAAAATGATTAGTCATATTAAAATCTTTTCTTGCATTTATTATGTTTTTTTCAATTTGTTTTGTTTTTGAAAGTTTGATTTTTAAATTATCAAAATCATTTAACTTATTTATGCCAAAATCTAATTGGTAGTTTTTCATGACTTGGTGTACAAATTTAAATTCTGTAGAATAAATGAATGGAAGTCCCGCTTCTAAAAAAGAGGCTATTTTATTTCCAGTGCTTAACGAAGGATATAAGTGAGTTTTTTTAATGCTCATTTTTCCGTAATGATCCAGCCAAATTCCAAAATCATATTTTGAAATTTCGAGGATTAATTTTTTTGGTTCCAGTGAAAATTCCAAATGAAAATACTTACTATTTAGAAAAGGTTCGAAACCATAAGTAAATATTTTTGAATCTTCTTTTTTAGAAGCATGTTGAGTTTTAAGATATAAATGAATGTGAATTTTTTGTTTTATTAATTTGTTAAAAATTGTTTTGTAAACTTCCAAGTCTTGAGATTTGTCTAATAATCCTCCGACATTAACTAAATGTATTTCTTTATTTTTTTTTAATAATTTGTTTTTATTTATTTGAACCATAAATTCGTCAGAGCAGTATGAAGGAAAGTCTATTTTAAGAGGGGTAGTCTTTAAATTTTTTCCTAACAAAGTTTTTTGTTTCAAAAAATCCAATCCTTCTGGAGCTCCTTTTTGGAAAATTCCGTCTGCATTTTCAAAACAAAATTTCTCTGCTTTTGTTTCGTAGGAGGAATATTTTGAATCTAAACTTTTTTTATCAGGATACATATGAGAGTATACATCGTAAGGAAAATAAATCAAGGGATATTCTTTAAAAAATTTCATTGCCATCGCAGCTATGTAATGCGGCCCTGCAATTGAAAAAACAATATAAGGATTAAGTTTTTTCATTTGATAAATTGATTTTAATAAAGATGATGCTCTTTTTAACATATCAAAACTATTTTTCATTGTTGGTTTTTTTATCTGAAAATTAGAACAAATAATTTTATCAAAACCATCTTTATACCAATTAATATCCCATTTCTCTCTTTCAGATATAGTTATCAAAACTGTTTCATATCCTCTTTTTTTAAATTCCCTTGCAATCTTATAAATCATTACATAAGGAGTTGTTGCACAAAAAAATACAATTTGTTTTTTCTTTTCCATTTTATTCAAGCCCCACGCATTTTTTACAAATTGGTAATTTAAAAATTCCCTTTCTCATTTCGTCTCTTAATTTCTTGTAATGCGGTTTTCTCCAAACATCTAATAGTTTCTCTTTTTTTAAATTTCCAAAGGTTATCGAACTGTGATAATCATTACAGCAAAGGATAACATTCCCATTGTAGTCGATAGGGATAGCAGTATTTGGATAGGTGCAAATTGGTCTCTCATAGTCAATATTTTTTTTAACATTGATTTCTCCTCCACGATTGGACAATCCTATGTCTTCTCCTAAAATTCTATATTTTATTTTGTTTTCCTTTTTTGGACGAGTTTTTAAGTAATCTAAAAGATCTTTTATGTTTGGAGGAACTGAATCTGCATATTGAGTTATAATGAAAAGTTTTACCCCATTGTCAACTAATTTTTTATATAAAGAAATTGTTAAAAGAAATCCATTTGTGTTTATCTGAAGTTTTGCTCTTGGCAATTTCTTTTTTGTATACTCTACTAAACTTGGCAATCTTTTGTCTGTTAAGGGTTCTCCATAAAAATGAAATAGAACATGTCCTCGATAATTTATTTCAGCAAGTTCATTAATTATTTTTTTAAATAATTTTTCATCCATGAGTTTTTTATTCTTTAACAAACCTCGTCCATATTTGCTGTTTGGACAAAATTTGCATCGAAGATTACAATAGCTTGTTGTTTCTAGAGAGATTGAATCAAAAAAATCCCATTTATTGTAATTTAATTTATATTTTAAATTATAAAGCGGGAAAATGAATTTGTTGTAATAGAAATTTTTTGACTTTTTCTGTAAGCTCTTTGGTAAAGAAGAGTAAATTTTTTGCCTAATTATTTGAAATGTCATCTATATTTCATATTTAAGTATTTTAAAAACTTTATGTAAGCAAAATTCAACACAACAATATTTAAAAATTTAAATATTAATCAGAAGATATGTATATTTTAGGAATAAATGATGGGCACAATGGAACTGTAGCATTATTGAAGGATGGAAAAATAATCCATTGCATTAGTGAAGAAAGATTTTCAAGGATTAAAAACCATGTAGGGTTTCCATTTAAGGGAGTCAAATATATTTTAAAATCTGAAAAAATCACTCCAAACGAACTTGCAAAAATTGTAATCACTAAAAACTCTGGACTGAAAATTGAAAAAAATGGGAGAGTTTTTAATTCTTTTTTAGTAGGATATTCTAATAAAAGTAAAATGAAAAAAATATTTAGTTATTTAATTTACAAGTTTCCAAATTTATTTGAACCATTTATAAATTTTAAACAAATAGTATATAATAATAAAAAACAGAAAAAAGTGGAGGAAGATAACAAAAAAAAATTATTAAAAATTTACAATATTCCAAAAAAAAAGATTATTTACAAAGATCATCATTTGTTGCATGCCTTGTCTACTTGTTTTAATCTTCCAAAAAATAAAAAAAGTTTAATTTTTACACTTGATGCTGAGGGTTCAGGAGAAAATAATGAACATCTATGTGCGACTGTTTCTGTATTTGATGGAAAAAATTTAAAGAGAATTTCAAAAACAGAAAAAAGAGCTTCATTAGGGTATTTGTATGGACTTACTACTTTATATTTGGGGATGAAACCCAACGAGCATGAATTTAAAGTGATGGGAATGGCTCCTTATGCAAAAAAGAAAAATGTTGAAAAGGACTATGAAATATTTAAAAAAATTTTGTGGGTTGAGGAATTGAAATTTAAATCTAAGTTTCGAATGCAATATGCAGATTCGTATTTGAAAGAAAAAGCCTTGTATAAAAGATTTGATAATATTTCAGGAGCTGTGCAAAAGTTGACTGAAGATTTAACTGTTGAATGGATTAAAAATGGAATTAAAAAAACTGGAATAAAAACTATTGGGTTAAGTGGAGGAGTTTTTATGAATGTGAAAGCAAATAAAAAAATTGCTGAGCTACCAGAAGTAGAAGAAATTTTTCCAATGCCAAGTTCCGGAGATGAATGCACAGCAATTGGAGCATGTTTTTGGGGCTATAAAAAATATTGTGAGGAAAATGACAAGAAATTTAATCCGCAGCCAATTAAAGATTTGTATTTGGGACCAGAATATTCAGATGAAGAAATTAGGTGGTTCTTAGAAGAAAATAAATATTTTAAAAAGTATAAAATTGAAACATTGAAAAACATTGAAAAAGAAATTGCTAAACTTCTTTTGCAAAACCAAGTTGTTGCAAGATTTAAAGGCAGGAGTGAATGGGGGGCAAGGGCATTGGGGAACAGGAGTTTGCTTGCAAATCCTTCAAGCAGAGAAAGCATTAAAATTTTAAATGAATTGATTAAAGATAGAGATTTTTGGATGCCCTTTACTCCAAGTATTTTAGAGGAAGATATTGAAGAATATATTTTTAATCCTAAAAAAATTCCCAATCCGTATATGACTATTACTTTCGATTCAACTAAAAAAGCTCAAAAAGAAATTCCGGCTGCAATGCATCCTTACGATATGACTGTTCGTCCGCAAGCAGTTAGTAAAAATTGGAATTCTGAATATCACAAACTGATAAGCGAATTTAAAAAACTAAGTGGGACAGGGGCCGTATTAAATACTTCATTTAATTTGCATGGCGAGCCAAATGTTTTATCTCCGAAAGATGCAATTCACACTCTTGAAAATTCAAGTTTAAAATATTTAGCTCTTGGGAATTATTTAGTTTGTAAAGAATTAATTTAAGAAATATTTTTAAATCAAATGAATCATAAATGTGAATGAAAAAACCAAACATACACTTTATTGGAATTGGAGCACCAAGATGCGCAACTAGTTGGGTAACCCAATGCCTAAGAGAACACCCAAAATTATTTGTTCCAATAAATAAAGAGCTGAATTTTTTTAATAAGTTGCCTTCTTTAGACAATAAAACAAAATTAGAATTTGAGGGGATACAAGGATATTATGTGAGATTCGGGAATACCCAAGGACTAAAAGCAGGAGAATTTTCAACAGGTTACTTTAATAGCCAGGAAGCTATAGAAAACATCAAAAAACATTTTCCAAATATAAAAATAATTCTTTGTTTAAGGAATCCAGTTGATAGATATTTTTCATCAATTAATTATCCAAAGAATTATGATAAGATTAATTTAATTAAGAGAGATTACATTAATGCTGTAAAATACGGATTTTATTTTAAATATCTTAAGAAATGGTATAAATATTTTGATAAAGAAAATGTTCATATTATCATTTATGAAGATATACATAGCAACCCTATAAGGGTAATCGAAAATCTCTATAAGTTTTTAGGAGTTAATCCAAGATTTGTTCCAAAATCTATAAATAAGATAATTAATCCTCAAGGAATCCCAAAATCATCTATATTACATAAAACACAATATGCAATACCAAAGGTAACAGCAATTATAAGAAAATATAGGTGTAATTGGTTGGTAAATATTCTTAGATTTTTTGGAGCTAATAAAATTTATTGGTTAATATGGGAAAAAAATCTTAAACCAATGGAGATTAAGAAAAATGATTTAAAATTAACAGAAAGATTAAAAAAAATATATAATGCAGATATTAAAAACCTTGAAAAATTAATTAAAAGAGATTTAAGCTATTGGAAATAAAAAGATTTAGAAGAGATTTCCCATTATTTTACTTTTAATTCCCTTTAATATCATAAAATCGTTTTTATCTAAACAACCAGTTAAAATAATTAGAAAAATATATAATAAAAAAAACAAAGAGCTAAGCAAAATTAAACTAATCAAATTAATTTGTACAAATTTTCTAATATAAATTAATAAAAATAGAGGAATAAAAGAAACTAAAAATATTCTCAAAATTTTTCTCCTAAATGGAATCAGTGAAAGAAAATATCTTACCTCCAAAAATAAAATTAAGCTTAAAACTATCATAGAAATTGTTGTGGCAAAAGCTGCACCATTTAAACCATACTTTGGAATTAAAAGAATATTTAGAAGAATATTTAAGGTAGAAACAAATAATAAATTTGTTAAAAGTAATTTTGACTTCCCAATTACTGAGAGAAGATTATTTGAAATCCAAATCAAGCTTGAAATAAATCCTCCTACTGCTAAAATTTTAAGAGATTTTCCTACAATAATGTACTCTGCTCCAAATAAAACATTAATTATTGCGTCAGGAAAGAAAAACATAATTAAAAATACTGGAAGATTCAAAATAAAAATCCATTTTCCAACTTGTTGGCTTAATTGCCTAATTATTTTTAATCTATTTCTTGAAAACTCTTTTGTAACCAAAGGAAAGAATAATCTAAGAAATAATTCTGGAACAAATCTCATTAACAAAACAATTGGGATTGCTGCATTATACAACCCAGCGTCGAATGCTCCATTAAAATAACCTATTAAAAAAGTATCTGTCCAATAAAAAATTTGAGAAATCATTGCAAAGAACAAAAGGGGCCAAGAATATGAAAAAAATTCTTTTCTTACTTCGCTTTTAATTTTGTTTTTTAAATCTGAGTTCCCAAATATTTCCGGAGTTTTATATTTCGTTATAAAATAAGATATAGTAAACATTGCAAAAATTCCCAAGAAATAAGAAAATATAATTGCCCCTGATTTAAATCCAATAAAAATAAATAAAAATAGAGTAAAAACTTTAACAACATTTTGAAAAATATTTAATATAAAAGAATACCACTGAATTTTTTCAAATGCTTGTAGGGCAGAAAGAAATAGATTATTAATCAAATAAAAAGGGATTAAAAAACTAAATATTTTTAAGAAAATTATTAATTCTGGATTGTGAAAGACATTTAAAGAAATATAGTTTGAAAGAAAAAACAAAATCGCTCCTGAAAATATTGAGGATATAATCGAAATAGAAAGAGCAAATTTAAAAAGATACTTTATTTTTTGGTATTGTTTTTTCCCCCGATACCAAGAAAGATAGCGAATTAATCCCTCTGAAAAACCAAAGGAAGCAAAAAATACAAAAAAACCAAAAATCATTAATGATAAAGAAAATAAACCATAAATTTCTGGACCAAATGTTCTCGCAATTGTAATTCTATAAACATAGGTAAGAACTTTAGATAAAAATAATCCGATAAAAATTATTAATGAAGATTTAACTATTAATTTCAAGTCCTTGTCTATTTTTTTCTCCATATATTTAGTTAATTAGAGGGTTATTTAAAGTTTATTTAGTAAACTTCAATATGTAAAAACTTTTAAATTGCAATAATATTAAAACAAAATGAAGAAAAATCATTTGCTTGGAATATTTGCATTGATTTTGATTAGTTTTGCTATTTTTTCCAGCAGAATAATTTTTCATGATGTTCCAGAATATGTAACTGCTACAAAATATTTTGCAGGAATTGAAAATTTGAATATTTTTGTTGGGCATTCAATGTTGTATCCAATGGTTCTGTCTTTATTTTTGAAAATCTGGCCAAGTTTGATGATGATTAAGTTGATTAATGTTTTTTTAATTTTTGTTATCGGGGCAACAATGTTGATTTGGCTGAAAAATAAAAAAGCATTTTTGATATTTGCTTTTTCTCCTTTAACTTGGTTTATGAGCATCCAGATAACGCCGGTTCTTGTCTCAGGACTTCTTCTCATGCTGGCATATATTTTTTTAAAAAAAGAGTCAATTAAATTTCATAAGTATTTTTCAGGATTTTTTCTAGGATTGTCTGCTGCATTTTATACTCCCATGCTGCTTATTGGAGGAATATTTGTTTTAGTTTATTTTTGGGGCAAGAATTTATCTGAAGTTGTGAAATATTTAGTTGTTTTTTCAATTGGGGTTTTGCCGAGGATGATTTTGGATTTTTATTTTTTTGGAAATGTTTTTTATTCGATAATCAAATATGCTGGGGCGAACTTTGTTGTTTCAGCTGGGCTCAATCCGAATATTTCAAATTTTGCTATATTAAACAGCTTTGGTTTTTTATTAATAATTATCGTTATTTCTCCTTTGTTGTACAAACTCTATAGATTAAATTTTAAAGAAAATAAAAATGAAATCTTGTTTTTGATTTTAGCAGGAGCTATGCTTTTAATAAGAACAGGGGGCATGAAATATTTTATGATTCTCTCTCCGATTATTGTTTTAGTCCTAAGCAAGGTTTTAACAAAAAAAGAGTTTATGATTCATTGTATTGTTTCAGTTATTTTGGTAGTAATCTTAACTTTTGGTTTTTTTGGAGCAGGCGAAGATGTTTTAATTAAAAAAGACATGGAAAGAATAATTTCGGAATTTGAAGTTGATTATATAATTGCTGGGCCATATGAAGCAAATAGTTTAGCAATGTTTCTTTGGGATAATTTTCCAAAAGTTGTATGGTTTATGGATTATGAAGCAAGTTTGAATAATGAAACAAGTTTCAAAGAATATTCTTTTTTAATAAATAGGAAAGGAAATGCCAGAGAGAACCTTGTGATTTCTGCAGATTTTCAGAGGCCAGAAGAAATTGATTATGGAAATTATATTTTTGCCAGCAAGGATAAAGAGTTCATGAGTGAGAGATTTGAAGAAATTAAATGTTACGAAGTTCTTTGTGTTTATGAAGATTAAAGCAGACTAAAAATTCCCTTCTGTATGAGATAAATACTTACTAAAGATAATAAAAGAAACGGAACTGTAAAATTTAATGTGGCTAAAACAATAATTGCTGCTGCAATGTCCAACATGCTCGCTGGGTCTTTTGAAATTGAAAATAAGACTCCTTTAACAAGAAGATAAACTCCGATGAGAATTATGATTTGGCTGGGGAAAAAATTTAAGAAATTAAAAAGAAAAATCAGAACTGCTGAAAAAATATCTAAGATGCCTAAAATTTTTAAAATCATTTTATTTTATTGAATTAAGCAAGTTAAGTGCTGTTTTAAAGTTTAGTTTAAATCTTTCGAGCGATTTTACTCTTAAGATATGGTTAATAATTTTTGGAGGTCTAAGATAAAATTCTCTGTAAGCTTTTTTTGAATAATTTAATAAATTGTCTTCGCTCAATCCAGGAAGTTTATGAACAGGACGAGTGTGGATTCCATACATTGAATAATCAAATTCAGTTATCAAATTTTGTTCTTTAAGTTGGTTAAAAACTTCTGTTCCTGGAAACGGTTTTAAAATATGAAATTTTGCAACATCTGGGTTAATTTCTTTAGCAAAATTTATTGTGTTTTTTATTGTTTGAGGAGTTTCTCCTGGAAGTCCGAGCATGAAAAATCCCCAGGTTTCAAGTCCTATTTTTTTAGCTAATTTATACGCAGTTCTAATTTGTTTAAGATTTATTCCTTTTTTAACATTATCTAAAATAATTTGATTTCCAGATTCAACACCAAATGCGACGCTGTAAACCCCCATTTCTTTTAAACATCTTAAAATATCTTCATCTACTTGGTCAACTCGCAATCCATTTGGAAAAGCAAAGTTTAATTTAATTTTTCTTTTTTTTAGTTCATCTCTAACTTCAAAAACTCTTTTTTTGCTTAATGTAAAATTATCGTCCCAAAAATGAATCTCCTTTACTTTGAAATCTTTAATTAATTGTTCAATTTCGTCAACAATGTTTTTGGCGCTTCTGAATCTTACGGTTCGTGAAAAAATTAATTTTGTGCAGCAGTATGTGCAGTTATGGGGACAGCCTCTTGAAGTTAAAACAGGCATGACCGGACTTGAAAGAGAATCAGGGTAAGAATATTTTGTTTGATTGAATAAATGTCTTGATGGAAAAGGGATTTCATCTAGGTTTTTGAAAAGAGGGCGGTTTTCATTTGCAATTATTTTTTGATTTTTTTTGTAAGTAAGGCCTTTTATTTTTGAAAGGGGTTTTTTGTTTTCAACAGCATCTACTAATTCCAGCATTGCAAATTCTCCTTCTCCTCTTATAACTAAGTCGATGTATTTTGATTTAATGCAATCTTCTGGAGCAATTGTGGCATGAATTCCTCCAAGAACAGTTGTTGCTTTTGAATTTTCCTTGATAAATTTGCAAACTTTTTCTGCCTGATTGAAAGTAGGAGAGGTTGCAGTAAGACCAATTAGCTTACATGATTTTATTATTTCTTTTAATTTATTCTTGGAGATATTTTCTGCATTCATATCAATTATTTTGATCTCATGTCCTGTTTTTTCTAACACAGCTCCAATATAAGCCAACCCCAATGGATGATAATCTGGGGAAGCTATTTTCCCATAAACTTTTCCTGTTGGAGGATTAATTAGTAAAACCTTCATGAAAAGTGGAGAATAAAAGTATTTAAAAATATTTATGGCATGAAATAGAGTAATGATTTCGATAATAATGCCTGCGTATAATGAAGAAAGTTCTATTGAGAAAACTATCAGAATTTTTAACAATGTATTGAAAGAGAGGGAAATTAAGCACGAAATTTTAGTTGTAAATGATCATTGCAATGATAAAACTGGGGAGATTTTGAAAAAATTAAAAAAAGAAATTAAAGAGCTTAGATATATTGATAATCCGAATCCTCAAGGATTTGGGTTTTCTGTTGTTGAAGGGTTGAAAAATTTTAAGGGAAATTATGCTGTAATTGTAATGGCAGATCTTTCTGATGATCCTAGGGATGTAGTTAAATTTTATGAAAAAATAAAGCAGGGCTATGATTGTGTTTTTGGTTCGCGGTTTATTCGAGGAGGAAGAGTGGTTGATTATCCTGTGCACAAACTGATTTTAAATCGAATTGCAAATAATTTTATTCGTGTACTTTTTTGCATTCGGTATAATGATACAACAAATGCATTTAAAATGTACAGCAGAAAGACAATTGAAGGACTTCGACCTTTTTTAAGTCATCATTTTAATTTGACTGTTGAACTGCCGCTGAAAGCAATTATACGAGGGTATTCTTATGCTGTTATTCCAAATATTTGGAGAAATAGAAAGCAAGGGGTTTCAAAACTGAAGATTAGAGAAATGGGAAGCAGGTATTTTTTTATTGTATTATATTGTTTGATTGAAAAGATTTTGTCGAGGGGGGATTATCGGAAGTGATTATTTCCGAAAATACCTCAAGGAATTAAGTGTCTGAGAGCAGAGGTGATTAATAGGAAATCCAATAATGACTATTTGTATTAAATCCAAAAGTTCGTGAAATAAAAATCCTATTAAAATGTAGAAAAAGAAAATATGAAAAAAGGATAGTATTGATAGGATTATTATTGCTTCGATTCCGTGGAGCAGGCAGGGAATGTGTCTTGGATTTTTTCTTCGTTTTTCTCTCGGAAGTTTTCTTGCTTTCGCAATTTTATCTTTAAACCATTTATTTGCGTTTTTCAAACTCCAATCTTTTTTTGTGAAGATGTAAAAAAGATAATGGTCTACGTCAATAAAAACCGAAGATAAAAGAATTATAAGAAAACCAAAGATTCCAATTTGCGGAAAAATTAAAAAAAGAGCTGCGCTGAAAATTAATCCTAAGATTGCGTGAGTTTTAGGAAGCATATTTTTCTTCAAGTAATTTAATCATGTCTGCGAATGCAGGCCTTGTTACAAGAACTCCCATTGTCAAACCGATAAGTGTTGTTACCATGAATCCTTTTAAGAGTCCTGCGCCTGCCCACCACAAGGGAAGAAGAGAGATGGTTGTTGTTAGATAAGCTGCTACAATTATGAACAATGCTACTTTGATTTTTTGTTTGATGCTTTCTGCTCTTTTTGATTTTGATTCATCTAAAATTACAATTTGTTGGTCGACACCTGTTCCTATTGTTACTAAAATACCGACGATGCTTGGCAAATCAAGGTTCCAATTAATTAGTGCTGCGATCCCTAGGATAATAAGGATTTCTGAAAAGCTCGTGAAAAGCAAGGCAAGGGAAGCTTTGAATGTTCTGTATCTTGCGAAAATTATAAATGCAACTGCTCCAAAGCAGGCAAGTCCGAGGATTAAAATAAGTTTACTGAATTCTTCGCCAATAACAGGAGAGATTGTATCGAGTTTTACAATTTCTAATTTGTAAGGAAGACTGCCTGTGATTAAAATTGTCTGCAGTTGCCTCATTGATTCTTCTGCATCTTCATAGGCAGTTTTTCTATCTTGTCCAGAACCTGAACCTTGGATCTGGACGCTTGTTGTTTCAAGTCCCTGAAGATTTTTTGAAATTAAAAGAGAGTTTGTTAACTGGTCATCTACATAAAAGTCAATTGTTTTGTCAAGATAGCCAGGATTTGAAGCATTCATTCCCAGTTCCCCTGTAATTTGCGCGTGGAGTTTTGCAGCTTCTTCACTTACATGAATTGAAAAACTATAGGAGCAATATTCTCCTGTTTCTGTTGGGTAGCAGGCTTTGATTCGTGCGCAGGTTGCGTCGTTTCTGCAAACATAAGTTATATCTTGGTTTCCTCCTGTAAAAACAGTTTCATTTCCAATTTTTGCCTCGAACTTGCCTTGTTCTCCGACAAGTTTTTTTAAATCTGATGGAGTTGCGCCTGCGATTTCAATTAACATGTAATTATTTCCTGATAAATCTGAAACTTGTCTTATTTTTACATCTTTTAATCCATAAACATTGAACCTTTCACTGCTGACTGCAATTAAATCACTCATTTCTGCTGAACTTAAAGGAACTTCTGGTTGAACCAAAGCTCTTGCTCCTCCTTGCAAATCTAGTCCTGTCTTCAAACGAGTTTTTGGAATATCCTCCACAATTATTTCTGGAATTTCATCTGTATAAAAAACAAAAGTTCCCTGGTTTGTTGTTACTACTATTTTCACATTACCTTCATTGCTTTCAAAAAGAGAAAGAATTTTTTGAGAGTAATCTTCAAAATCATCTATTTTGATTCCATTTATCGATGTAATTATTTCTCCTTGGGAAAGTCCTGCTTCTGATGCTGTGGAATTTGATTCAACGCTTTTTATTACAACGCCCTTTTCTAAAAATATTGGTGGGAAGCTGAAAATTGAAAGCAGGGCAAGGGCTAAAACAATCAACATAAGCCAGATTTTCCAAGTAAGTTTTATCATTTTAATCTAGTTGCTTTTTTTGTGCATACCATTTAATCATTGAGGCGTTTCCGAGCCAGGTATTTGCGATGTCGAAGATTATTCCAATTGTGAGAATTGTGAAAATTTGGCTGAAGGTTTTTGAAACTGAGTAAGTTAATATTAATCCGATTACAACAACTGCAAGAGAAGTTAGTGACATTGTTATTCCTGTTTTAAATGCATTGAAGATTCTGGAGTTTATTGATGTTCCCCTTCGCTTTAGAACTCTTGTAGTAAGAAGAATATCAGTGTCTACTGAGTAACCAATGAGCATTAGCAGGGCAACAATTCCTGCTGTTGAAAATGCCATGCCCATATAATCAACAACTGCAATTGTTAATACAATATCTGAGAAGGCTGCGAAAATTACTGCAACACTAGGAATGAAAATTCTGAAAATAATAAAGACAATAATTGCCATGAAAATAAATGAAAGAGCAATTGCAAATCTTAGTTGATTGTAAAAACTATCGCTTAAACTTGAACCTGTGAACTCTATTGAACTATTTTTTTCATCTAATCCAAAACCTAAGTAAGTTTCTAAAACTGGAATGATTTCTTCAGGAGGTATTGCTATTTCTACAACAAATGCAATTTGTTCTCCTGTTAAAATATTTGAAATTTGTCTTATTGAAAAATCGTCGAAGTTTTGTGATAATTCTTGTTCTAATAATTTTATATCTGTTTGAGTGTTTACTTGGACAGAAGTTCCTCCTGAAAGTGTGATGTCTTTTTTTATTATGTCGCCATGAGTTTGTGAGAAAGTGTAGAGATAGCCGATTCCTGCTAATAGGAATAATATTGATATTACTAATAGGAGTTTGTAGTATTTGTCGTATGCTTCTGCGATTTTTTGTTTGTTCATTTTTTGTTTTGTTTAGTATGCGCGGGCTGGGGGTCGAACCCAGGTCAACTGGTTGGAAGCCAGTTATACTAACCACTGTACTACCCACGCATAAAAATAATATCATAATCAAGGTTTTAAAGTTTATTGTAAACGCCCGGGAAAGGATTTGAACCTTCGACTTCTTCCTTGCTCCGATTTAGAGGAGCAATTAAAAGCTCCCGCTTTTGTTTAGGAGGGAAGCGCTCTATCCAGACTGAGCTACCCGGGCATATTTTTGTTAAGAATAAATGTTTTAAAAAACTACCTCAAATCAATAAATTTTATAAAGCTGGTTTTCAAATAATTAATATGGTAAAAATTGATAGAGAAAAGTGTATCGGATGCGGAATTTGTATTTCTGTTTGCGACGAGGTTTTTGAGTTAGATGACGATATGAAGTCGCGGGTGAAAAAGGGGGCAGATACAAATAAAGAATGTGTTAAAGAAGCTGCAGATTCTTGTCCTGAAAATGTTATAAGTGTTTGACAATAAGTTGCATCCATAGTGCAATAATCTTTTTAAACATATTTGATGTGATGAAATTATGGGCAAGAAAATACTTTTAGTCTCGTTAACTAAAGATTACTTAAGGGCGGATAAACCCCATAAACCAAAAGGTACGATTTTCCTTAGGTTTCCGTCTTTGGCACTGGCAAATATTGCAGCTCTGACTCCTGACAATTATGAGATTAAAGTTATTGATGAACAGATAATGCCAGTAGATTATAATGTTGAGTGTAATCTTGTCGCTATCACTGTGAATACTTCTGTTTCAAAGCGTGCTTATGAAATTGCTGATAATTTCAAGAAAAAGGGAATTAAAGTTGTTATGGGGGGTTTTCATTGTTCTTTTATGCCGGAAGAATCGTTGAAGCATGCTGATTCAATTGTGGTTGGAGATGCTGAAGATTCATGGCCTAAGTTGATAAAGGATTTTGAAAATGGTAATTTGAAAAGAAAATATATTAGTGATCAAACAAAGTCGTTGGAAATTAAGACTCCAAAGTTGGAAATTTTTAGAGGCATGGGATATATTAATACAAATTTTGTCGAAACAACCAGAGGGTGCAGTCACAATTGCAAATTTTGTTCAACATCTCCTTTTTACGATCACAAACATAGAAAAAGACCTATTGAAGAAGTTATTAAAGATATTAAAAATGTAAAGTCATTTCCTAAGAAATTTATATTTTTTGTCGATGACAATATTGTTTGCGACAGAAATTATGCAAAGAAATTATTTAGGGCTTTGATTCCTCTTAAAATATTTTGGATAAGCCAAGCAACAGCAGATATTGGAGAAGACGAAGAACTTGTGAGATTAGCTGCAAAAAGCGGATGCTTTGGAGTATTTTTGGGATTTGATTCTATTTCAAAATCCAGTTTAAATGAAGTAAACAAAAAACACAACAAAGTTGCTAAATATAAAAATATAGTTGAGATGTTGCATAAACACGGAATTGGAATTGAAGCAGGATTTGTGTTTGGATTTGACAATGATAGCAAAGAAGTTTTTAGAGAAACCTTTGAATTTCTAAATGAAACTAAAATAGAATCGTTTCTTGCAATGTATTTAACACCAATACCTGGAACAAAAATCTATGATGAATTTAAAAAACAAAATAGATTGTTGGAAAGTGATTTTTCAAAATATGATTTTAGGCATGTAGTAATTAAACCGAAAAATATGACACCGAAAGAATTATATGAAGGCGTGAGTTGGATATCAAAAGAGTTTAATTCAAAAAAATTAATGCACAGGAGAATTTTCTGGAAGTTTAAACAATTTTTAAAAAATCCTTCTACAAGAGGCCTTTTAGGAGTTGTGGGAAATTTAGCTATTAATTTGGCTTTTAGAAATAGAATAAAAAATCTTTCAAAAGACAGAACTTTTCCTGAAACTTTTAGAAACATTTAAATAATTGTTTTTATCTTTATTTTTATGAAAGGAGGAGAAAGAGACAGCTTGTTTAGAAAAATATTTTTAATTGCTGCTATCTATGACTTTATTTTAGGTATTGCGTTTTTCTTTTTCTATGAACAAATTTTTAATTATTTTAGTATAACGATTCCTGTTTATCCGATGTATCTACAAATGGCTGCTGCTTTTGTTATTGCAATGGGGGTTGGTTATTATTATATTTATACAAATATATATAGAAACATTGATTTGGTGAAGTTAGGAGTTGTTTACAAATTATTCTATAGTGGGTTGACAGGTTATTTTTATTTTGCAGGTTTAGCAAATGTTATTTTCTTTTGGTTTGCAGTATTTGATTTAGTTTTTTTAGCTTTGTTTATTTGGTTTTTATTTTACGCTAAAAAAGATGGAAGATATTTAGAATGGAAATAATTATTGGCAGAAAAAATATTACGTTTGGATGGGCTTGGATTCTTTTTGGAATTGTTGTTGGGGCAGTGATGGGAATGTGGGCTTTTAATGGACCTTTTTCCTCTCCGGTTGGAGACTACAATTCTCTGCCGAGAAGAATGCTTCGATTAAGCCATATTGCGTTTATTATGCTAGCGATTATTAACATTTTGTATGGATATGAAATTGATAAATTGAAAGTAAAAGAAAAGTTTAAGAGAATAGGAGCTAACTTTATGATTTACGGTGCAGTATTAATGCCTGTGGTGTTGATTTTTTCTGTTTTTGTTGAATCATTCAAGTATCTGGCAGTTGTTCCTACTTTTTTTATAATTATTTCTCTTTTGATAATAATTTTCGGAAAGTTAATTACAAAAAGATAATTATTTAAAGAAATATCTATTATAATTAAAATGAAAAAAAGAAATTTAAAAAAGGGTGCAAAAAAAGAAACTAAAATGCAGGTTGTAAAATGTGGAAGCGTGGGTTCTTGCGGATGCGGTGGAGGATTTTATTTCCTTGGTTTTCTTGGGGCTGCGATTTACTACATTTCAACTGCTACAGGTTTTTGGGTTGGAGTTTTGGGATTTTTGAAGGCGCTTGTCTGGCCAGCTTTTCTTGTGTTTGAGTTGCTTAAGTTTTTGGGGGTTTGATAAAACTAATCCTTAGGAAAAGAAAATAGATAATTAGTCCCCGAGTGACTGCCTGGAGAATTCCAAAAATGTAAATTGTGTTTTTTTATATTATAATTAAAAATATTTTTTATAAATCTATTTGAAAGTAATGTGTTCGAATCAAATGCGGGAAGAAGGATTCGGCGTCGCGAACAAATCGCTCGCTGCATTTCGAAATCAAAGATTTCTCAACACAAACCCAGGGGTTCGAATCAAATGCGGGAAGAAGGATTCGAACCTTCGTAAGCACTAAGCTACTTGGACCTAAACCAAGCCCGTTTGACCACTCCGGCATTCCCGCATAAAATAAGTGATGTTTTTAGGTATTTAAATTTTGGGAAAAGGAGAGCGTGTCTAATAATTAGCACGTCGATGCTAATTATTTTATCATCGCATCGAATCAATAATTTAATTTGATAACAAACAATCCTTGCAAGTATTTTGATTTGCATAGATTTAA
>JAFCDB010000024.1 GCA_017609885.1 Candidatus Pacearchaeota archaeon | reverse complement strand
TAAATCTATGCAAATCAAAATACTTGCAAGGATTGTTTGTTATCAAATTAAATTATTGATTCGATGCGATGATAAAATAATTAGCATCGACGTGCTAATTATTAGACACGCTCGTTTTTGGGGCTTTGGTGAAATCATAGGATATATAACATTTTTCTCAATTTAAAATCTACATTGCGAGACAAATCACATCGAGCAATGCTGGGCGGGCGGGTAGGGAATTGAGAAAAATGTTCAAAAATTTAATGGTTTCACCAAAGCCGTTTTTGGGAAAATTGCTAGGAAAGGAAATATAAGAAGGGGAAAATTGCTCGCTTCGCTAGATATAGAAAAAATTCCCTCCGCAGTCGGGAATTTTTTTAGGAAATAAGCAAATTCATAGAATCTAATAACGATTTACACCCGCTATTTTATCTAATAAATATTGTTTCAGACATTATTAGTATTCCCGCGGAGAATCTTTCTCGCAACCTGACTCGCCTTTTTTTCATTGCTCACCTTTCGCACCGCTCGTCAAATCACTCGCGAAGGCAGATTCAGGAGCAAACTATTAATTTTCAATTTTGCTCCCGCCAGTAGGAAGCGCCATCTCTGCCTCTTGGTGTGAAACATTAAATTTTCCTGATATTTGCCGAGCGATTTTCTCTTTTGAAATATTTCCAGGAACAATTATCAATTTCCCTCTTTTCATAGGAACAGCCCGCAACTTTCCTTTTTGCTTTGCAAAATACAATTTCAACTCAACTGTTTTGCTCTTAATTTTTTTCTTAACACCAAAAGTACCTGCTTTCATCCCTTTATTCTTATAAAGTTCGCTCGCTCTAAAAATATCCACGACAACTTTTTTCGCCTTTGAACGCCATGCCCGAGAAAAACACGCAGTAAAAATCGCTGCCTCATCAATATCTTTTTCATTAACTTTCTCAGATTGAATAATTGAAAACGGGCTTCCAGATTGCTTTGTATGCAAAACAACATAATTCTTCCCTGATTTCAAAAGCTCACCAACTAAAAACTCATTCTGCTCTGCACTTTTCCCGCCGATAACCAACTTCCGAGAAGATGTAACAAACCATCTATATTTCTCATGTTCTACATTTTTTATTTGTCTAACCATAATTTAGCATGAAATAATGCCTTTATAAGACTTTTGATAGGTTCAAATTTATCCATTGTAAGTCCTGAACATCACTATTCGAAAGATAGAAGAAGCAAGTGTAAATCGTAATGAAATTTATCACATTAGCAGAATTCCCCGCGGAGAATCTTTCTCGCGACTTGACTCGCCTTGATTCGCCCTCTTGATTCCCACTCGTCAAATCACCCGCGCCAAACCCGATTCGAGAGCAGAGTAGCGGATTTTTCTCAATTTAAAATCTACATTGCGAGACAAATCACGTCGAGCAATGCTGGGCGGGCGGGTAGGGAATTGAGAAAAATGTTCAAAAATTTAATGGTTTCACCAAAGCCCTTTTTCCAAAAACTTTAAAAGTCCTCAATTTAGTTATATTCTATGGTAACTGCAAGTGTATTAAAAAATGAAAAAAACGAGCTAGAAATTGAACTCAATGATTTAACTTTAGCTGAAGTTTTAAGGATTTACCTTCATAAAGATTCTACTGTTGAATTTGCAGCTTGGCGAAGGGAACATCCAATAAAACCAATTATTTTAAGAATAGAAACAAAAGGCAAATCTCCGAAAAAAGCCCTGCAGGACGCGGTTTCTTTAATTGAAAAGGAAAGTGAAGCTTTGGTGAAGGAAGTTAAGAAAGCATAGTGCAATAATATTTTTAAACCACAAATTTATTTGATTAAGATGGAATATGAAGAATTTGAAGATGAATTAAGAAAAATTTTTGAATGGCAACCATCAAAAGATAATAAAAACCAAGAGAGACCATTTAGTGAAGCATCATTTGAAATTCTAAAAGAATTAGGAGCATTTAGAAGATTATATGAAAAGGAAAGTTTAGAAAATTACCATTATTCAATAGACAGAATAAGAGGTTATGCAGTTGCTCTCGAAGAAGGATTAAACAGCGGACTTAAAGTAGCAGTAGACCTTGCAAAAAAGTTATAATACTATAAAATCAACCCGCCACCGAAACTTATACGGCGCAATATCTCCAGCCTTCTTAATCAATTTAATCTTAATTTTCTTTCCTGTTCTCTTAACCTCCTCCCTAATCCCAAAAACAATTTTTTCAACATCTCCTCCAAACCCATAATAATTCACAATTCCCTTTTTCTTAATAACTTTCAAAGCACTTTTTAAAAAACTTTCCCGAAGATTCGGCCGCGGCATCACAATTCTATCAAATTTAATTCCATCATTAAAAAATTTCTCACAAATTCTCTTCGAATCCCCCTGAACAATCTTAACATTTTTCAATTTATTCAATTTCACATTTTCCTTTGCAAATTTCGACGCCTTTCTATTTATCTCATTTGAAATCACCAGCTTCGGTTTTGCCAATTTCCCAATCACAATTGCAAACACACCCACCCCAGCAAACATCACCAAAACTCTCTCGTTTTTTTTAACCTGCTCAGCAATTTCTTTTCTCTCATTAGACAATCGCTGAGAAAAATAAGTCTCGTCAACATTAAATTTAAATTTGCATCCATTTTCAACATAACGCGCAATTTTTGTTTTCTCTCCAGCTAAATGTACCGTTTTTATTTTCCTCAACCTTCCTTTAATTTTCTCAGATTTTTCCAAAACAGTTGTAATTGAATTATGCTTTTTTAAAAGTTCCTTTGCAATCTTTATTTTTTTTGATTTTTTTTCTTTATCAAATTTCAAAATTGCAATGTTTCCTAAAATATCAAATGATTTCGGTATCATAGTAATTAAAAGGATTCAGGATTTAAATAAATTTGCTCATACCTGCGTTGTCCGGAGTTTTGATTTTTACCAAAATTATTGGGGATGGGGCGGGGTAGGAAAGAAAAGAGGATGAAACAAGGCGAGCGAGATTAGGAGGAAAAAAATTCTAAATATTCTCAAATGCATAAAATCCAATTACGACTTGCAAATTCAGTTTCTTCCAAATAAGAATATTCCAAAGATTTGCAAATTTCCCGCGGAAAATTCTACCGAAGGCGGATTCGGGAGCTTCTCCCTTACTAAAAAAACTTCTAAACTAAATAAGAACGCGTGAAAGAAGAAGTTCAAGAGGAATTCTCCGCGCATCTTCAAAAGCTCTTCGAATATTTTCAGCTTCTACTTTAGTCTCTTCAGCTAATTTCCTAGCTTCAGGAGAATGTAAACGAACCGCCATATGTCTAATCAACTTAGGACTTAAACCAAAATCCTTACTTAATTTATTTACATATTTTTTAGAAATTTTGTTTACTTCTCCATAATTTGGCTCTTGATAATTAACCATACCAAACCAAAACAACCAAACTTTTTAAATATTTATATGGAAAAGGCTTTGTTGAAAAAAGATAAAAGGATTTTGATTTTAGCAAATTTTGGCAGGAAAGAAAGGCGGGGTGACAAGAGCGAGTATCGACAAAGTCGAAGTGAAGGGGAATTCTAAAACCAAAATTTAAAGATTTTTCAAGAAAACCCAAAAAAAAGTGCAAAGCTACAAAGAAAAAAACAGCAGAACCTTTCGGCTCTGCCTTCAAAAATAAAATCACTTAAACGTCTCAATACCTAAATCTGAAATTTCTGGTTGCAAAGCAGTTGACTCAAAAGCTGGCTTGCCAAGAATGTAAGGCGACTTAACTCCTGTCATAATTGTTACAACACGGATTTTCCCTGCATATTCTTTGTTAATTCTCGCTCCGATAATAACTTGCGCTTCAGGACTTAAATTCTCCGTAATCATTTTTCCAATTCCATCAAACTCATCAAGTTTCATATCAGGCCCGCAAGTTATATGAATCAAAGAACCAGTTGCGCCTCGATAATCTACATCTAACAAAGGATGAGTCAATGCTTGTCTAACTGCTTCGTCAACTCTATTTGCTGTGTCGCTCTCACCAATTCCAATAACTGCTACATCGCCGTTTTTCATAATCGCAGACACATCTGCATAGTCCAAGTTAATCAATGAAGGCAAGGTAATTGTTTCCACGATTCCTTTTATCATTGTACTAACAAGTTCATTTGCAACTGCAAACGCCTGCTCCATGGGCAAATTCCCAGCAATGTCCACAAGTTTATTATTGTCAATCACAATACAAGTGTCAGAATTTTCTCTAAGTTCCTGCAAACCAAATTCTGCTTTGTCAATTCTTGATTTCTCACATTCAAAGGGCATTGTGCAAACTCCAATCACAACAGCTCCTGATTCTTTTGCCATTTGCGCAACAATTGGAGCACCTCCAGTCCCAGTTCCACCGCCCTCGCCAGTTATCACAAAACACATATCAGCTCCAGAAACAGATTTCTTAATTTCTCCAAGCGATTCTTTTGCAGCTTCCCGTCCTTTTTGCGGATAACCTCCAGCACCAAGTCCCCGAGTCAATTCCTTACCAATAAGAAGTTTCTCATCAGATTTCGTAATACTCAAATGCAAAGCATCTGTGTTCGCGGCATAAATACTCGCGCCATTAATCCCTTTATTAAAAAGCCAGGTCACAGCATTGCATCCAGCACCACCGACGCCAAAAACCTTAATATTCGCCTTCCCAGCTTTCAACTCATTAAAATTAATACTATGAGCATCTGCATTTTCAATCGCTTCTTTTGCAAAATCTAAAACCATATCTTATACCTCCTTTCAATTGTATGTTAAAAACAGAAAACTCCAATTTATATAATTTATTCTTGTGGAGAATATACTATTTTTTCTTATCAATAACCAAATCTCTATTCTCTAAGCTTCCCAAACCACTTTCAGCCATCAACTTTCTCTCCTCATCTTGAATTTCCTGCCTTTTCATAAAATAATTTTCAGCTTTAAGGACAAAACCATAAGAATTGTAATGCTCCTCTTGTACTTCAATTTTAGAATTAAAATTTCTGCACCTTTCCAAAACTAAATCCACAGCAGGAGGAAAAACATAATTCAAGAAACAATAAGCAGAAAAAACAAAAAGTCCTGCATTAAACGAAGAATCTCTGAAATTCTTACTCATTTTAAAAAAACTTCTTATCCTCCTAAATAATCAAAGAAAATTAGTTTATAAATTTTTATCTACTTCAATTCCCTCAACCTTTCCTTAAATCTCTTCAAATCTTTTTTCAAAAAAAATCCTCCTGCAGCTCTCAAATGTCCTCCACTCCCAGCATCCTTAAACCCCTCAATTAATCTTCCCAACAAACTCGGAAGATCAGCCTCACCCTCCTGTTTTCTGGCAGAAATTGTATAATAATTTTCCCGAGGAGAAACAAAAATAAACGTCTTTTTCTTTTCCCGAGGAGAAACAATATTTATAATAATTGATTTAATTTTATACTTAGGTTCAAACACCCAAAAATAAATCCCTCCTATTTTTTCCCTCCCCTTATAAAATTTATCTTTGTATTTCCCTATTTCCTTTCTTATCAAATTAGCATATTTTTCCAAATCTTTAACATCAAACACTTTATATCCAATTGAATCATAAACTCTCTTAACATTTTTATCAAAATAAATCAAAGAAAAAGAAATATCTCCTGTTACTCTCCAAAATTTTCCAATCTTAATTCCAACTTCTGTAGATATAAATTTTCTACTATATTTTTCATAAGTTTTTTTCATCCAATTTTTATTTTTCAAATATTGTAAATCTGCCAAACACGCGCACGCAACAAGCCAATCTAATTTTTCCAAATCTTTAATTTTAGAAAATAAAACATAACATAAAAAAGCAGCGCAATATCCTTGAGAATTAATAAAAACAGTTTTCTCTGAATTAAGATCTCCTCCAGCATGATGGTCTATAATTATTAAAACACTTCTAACAGTTGCTTAATCAAATTCCCTTAATCCTCTTCGCAATAGAAAACATTTTACTCTCCTCAAATGCTGGGCAAAGAATTTGCAAACCAACAGGAATATCTTGAGATTTTGTAAGAGAGTTAGAGCGATTTTGCGAACTATCTTGAGCAGGTGGGCGGGATGAAGAATTTTTAGCAAAATCGCCAGATGCAAAACCATTTATTTTCCCAGCAGGAACACTCACCGCACAAATCCCAGCCAAATTTGCAGGAGTTGTCAGAACATCATAACTATACATTTCTTTTGCAGAAATCGAACTCCCAATTTCATGTGGCAGACGCGGAACAGTCGGAATAATTATACAATCAACTTCCTTAAATGCTTTTTCAAATTCCTTTTTAATAATTTCTTTTATCTCAAGTGCTTTTTTATAATACCTTCCCTCATATTCAGCCCTTGAAATTTCTCCTCCTCCTAAAATCCTTCGCAAAACCTCCGGCCCGCACGACTTCTCAATTTTCTCTCCAAATCTCTTGCCATCAAATTTCCGCGTCCCAGAAAAAAATTCTGTATAAACAATTGGATAATATGTTTGAATTGCCAAATCAATGTGTTTTAATTTTATTTCTTTAGTTTTCTGTCCAAATCTATTACAAACTTGTTTAATTTTTTCATCAATTAAATTTTGTATCTTTGGATCAACTCCTCTAATCTTCAAAACACCTACAATAATCTTTTTTTCATCTTTTAATTCAATTGCCTTGCTTTCAAAACTTGTTGGATCCCTCTCATCCCTTCCCTTAATTACATCAAGCAACAAAGCAGCCCCATCAACATCCTTGCATAAAGGCCCTATTTGATCCAAACTCATTGACAAATCAATCAACCCATACCGTGAAACTAATCCATAACTTGGCTTAACTCCAACAACCCCGCAATGACTTGCAGGATTTCTATTGCTTCCTCCTGTATCACTTCCTAAAGCCAAGTCGCAAAAACCAGCAGCAACACTTGCAGCAGGCCCTGAACTACTACCTCCAGGAATCAAACCAGGAGCAGCAGGATTTTGGCAAACTCCAAATGCACTTGTCTCCCCGCTCCCCCCGCATGCGAACTCATCCATATTTGCCATTCCAATTATCACACCATCTTCTTCCTTTATCTTTTCAATTACTGTTGCATCATAGGGTGCTTTCCAATTTTCCAAAGTTCTTGATGCACAATTTGTCTCTAAACCCTGAACACAAATATTTGATTTTACAATTATCCCTAAACCTGCCAACCTGCCTTTTTTCTTTTTTGTATCAATTTTTTTTGCATCTTCAATCACATTAGGATTCAAACTCAACACAGCATTTATCTTTTTATTTTCTTTATTTATTTTCTCTAAAAATCTTTTTATATTTTCTTCTGCTGTTAATTTTCCTTCCTGAATTTGTTTGAGTTTTTGTAGTGTGTTCATTTTAATTAATAGAAGTTTGGACGCTGGGAGAAGGACTTTCGCAAAACAAAAGTTTCGAACCCTCGTTCTCGTGGGTGGAAACTGGCTTGACTGATTTGACCAGACTTTGTTCGAGTCTTCTTTATTTTTTTATATATTAAAATGTTCATTCAACCCACCTCCCTCTCTCCCCAAGGATAAAATCACCTTTTTTCTTCGGCGCATTTTCAAACATAATTTCTCTAAATTTCTTGTCAACTTTGCAGGGACTATTTTGCGAACTATTTCGGGTGGATGGGCGGGACTCAGATGATGAACAAAATCGCTCAGAAATTTCCTCCCTTCTATCCCCCTCCCTCTCAACAAAACTCTCTTCCCTATCAGGTAACTGCTCAATTCTGTCTCCAAATTCCAAAATAAGTTTCTTCGCATCTGCGCGAATTTGTTCCCGCTCTTCTTCAGAAAGTTCTTTCCATAAAAAATCTGCCATGATTATATGAGAAAGGGGAAGTTTAAAAAATTATACCTCAACAATTTTATACCCTGCAACACCCAAATTATAAACTTCTGCCCCCTCAATTTTCTTTTTCCCTTCCCCTTCATGAATATGCCCGCAAAAAACATATTGTGGATTTTTTCTCTTAATATAATCTAAAATAATTTTACTCCCTGCATGTTTTCCTCTCCAATCTTTCGGCGCAAGTTTTCCAACCCTATCCAAAATCCCATAAGGTGGCTGATGACAAACTAAAATATCCAAACCATCAAACCATTTCAAAACACTTCGCGCCTTATCACTTCCTTTTTTCGCATCTCGCATTTTCTCTCTATAATCTGAAGGTTTAAAATCTCTAACCCAAGAAGTATCTACAAAATAATCTAATCCTCCAATTCGAATTCCTTGAAAATTTGCAACACGATTATTAATAATCCTAACTCCAGAAATTTTCTCCAAAGAATCTGTCAAAGAAGGCAATTTCAAACCAATTTCTCTTGACTCTTTTTTTGTTTCAGGATTTCTGCTCTCAACATTCCCATAAATTGTATAAACTGGAGCAAATTTTGACAAATATCTCACAACCTTCAAAGAAGAATCATATGCTTCCATAAATGCCTTCTTTCTTTCGCGAGGGGAAAATTCTTTTTCTTCCAAACCTTTTTTCTCCCTTTCAATATTTTCAAAAGCCATTTTCCTCATTAAATTTGCTCTTCCCAAATCTCCAGTTAATAAAATCAAATCTACATCCTTTACAGGAATTTTCTTAATTCTTTTCAATGAACCATGTAGGTCACCAATAGCTAAAATCCTCATAGCAAAAAAACAAAAATCAAATTTATAAAACTACCCATTAATGGCTTTGGTGAAATCATAGGATATATAACATTTTTCTCAATTTAAAATCTACATTGCGAGACAAATCCATTTTTCTCAATTTAAAATCTACATTGCGAGACAAATCACGTCGAGCAATGCTGGGCGGGCGGGTAGGGAATTGAGAAAAATGTTCAAAAATTTAATGGTTTCACCAAAGCCCCATTAATCCCAATTTATTAAAAATAAGTAATAACAAAAATCATTCACATTAAACACAACAATATTTATAAGTTACCAAAATAAAAGATGAAAATGATTAACTTAAGAAGAGACGGGGAATATTTAAAATTAGGAATAAAACGTTTAGAACTTGCAAAGGGGGCTATTTTCTATTTTGGCCATGTTGAAGCATATTTAGAAAGTCAGGGGATGTCTGTTGTAGCATCAACATTTTGGGATGAAAAAGTTAAAAAACCCAATACTATGACAACAACTAGAAGGGTTGGAAAAATTCTTTTAGCAGAAAACGCAAATATTTCAGACACAATTTTAAATGATAGTTATCTAAGACCTGCAGACTTTGAAATTCTCCAGGCAGCAAATTCGAGCGGGGGAATTGATAAAAAAACACGAGAATACACATTTATTTTAACTGACCTGAGTTCTCGCTCTTATCCTGAAATATCTGCACTAATACAAGAAGAAAATGATTTTCAAGAGAGAGGAATTGAACCAGTAGAAGGATCATGGATAGATTATATCTTGTTATCAGGCAATGATCCTGCAACAAACCAGCAACTTCTTATTGAAGCAGGAAATCCTCCAATAAAAAAAGAGCATTGGATTGGGAAAATCATTCCGAAAAAAATATTAAGAGAAAGGGTTTATAATTTAAGTTAAATTATATTTCTAAGTCTATTAAAACTATCCATATCTTTCCTTATGCTCCCTCACCTCGACTTCATATTCCAAAGCCCACCCCTTTGCATAAATCCTTTCATAAAAAGGAAAATATTCTCCAGCAGACAAAATCATCTTGACAACACGACTCTCCTCATACCTCTTTTTCATCTCCTCCAATTCCTCACTATCTAATTTCTTCAAACCCAATTCCCGCCGTGTTCTCAACATCAAATCAAACTTTCTCCTCGACTCTCTCTTAAAAAAACCATCATCATTCAACATTTTAGAAATCTCCTAAGGACTCAATCTATCCCTATCTCTCGGAAACAAAACAGCTTCGCGAATATTATTTAATCCTAATAAAACCTGTGTCAACCTTTCAACACCAAGCCCCCACCCTGCATGTTCAGGAGCCCCATACCTAAAACTATCAATATAACTCTTGAAATCTTTTGGATTCAAACCCTTTGCCTTCAACCTCTTTATCAAAAGTTCAGGCAAATGAATTCTCTGCCCACCACTTGAAACTTCCATTCCCTTGTAAATTGCATCAAAACCATTGCTCAACTCTGCATCTGCTTTTTCATCTTTCGGCATAATATAAAACGGCTTGCCTTTCATCGGCCAGTCATGCACAAAAACAATTGTATCAGGATAAAGCTCATCAAGTTTCTTCTCTGCTTCTCCAGATAAATCACGCTCATCAATTTCAACTCCCTTCTCCTCTAACAATTTATTTGTTTTTTCAAAAGTCAGATATTTAATTTTAGGAACCTTCAACTTAACATCCAACAATTTCAACTCATCAGAATTCTCATCAATAACTTTTCCAACCATATATTGAACACACCTTCCAAGAACATCCATCACAATTTTATCATCTGCAAAACCCTGCTCATAATCAAACTGCCGCGCCTCATTTAAATGTCTCACAGTATTATGTTTCTCAGATCTCCATGTTGGAAAAATCGCAAAAACCTTCTCCATTGAACAAACCAGCATCTGTTTATACAATTGGCAGCTCTGTGAAAGATATGCTTTTTTCTCAAAATATTTAATTTCAAATAAATCAGTTCCGCCCTCACTGCTCGAACCAATTATCTCAGGAAACTGACACTCAATTGCTCCCTCCTTAATCATAAACTCCCGAAAGCCCTGCATTAAATTACTCTGAATTTTAAAAATCGCCTGAATCTTCGGACGATGCAAATCTAAAAACCTATAATCTAATCTCTTCGGCAATTCGGTTTTTGAAAAATCACTAACATCAATTGGTAGCGGACTTTCTGCCTGTGCAATTATTTTTATACTTTCTGGAAGAATTTCTTTTCCACCAGGCGCCTTATCACTTTTTTCAACCCTTCCAACAACTTCAATCGCAGATTCTTTTGGAATATTTTTCATCAACTTAAAAACCTGCGCATCTGTTTTTCCCTGGATTCCTGTAATCTGAATTCTGCCAGAAACATCTTTCAAAACAACAAACCGCACTTTACTCAAATCCCGACTATCATAAACCCAGCCACGCAAAACTACATTTTTCTTTGACTTTTCAAAAACATCTTTTATCATAGTTCTTTCCATGTTTCAAATAGATTTTGGGTGTTTATAAAATTAATGTATGACGGCTTTGGTGAAACCCTATATAAAATAAAGTGACTTACCACTTTAACTAAAAAGGAGGTAAGTCAAATGAAACAAGAATCTGAACTTTATAAATTTCTTGCTTCTGCAAGAAAT
>JAFCDB010000023.1 GCA_017609885.1 Candidatus Pacearchaeota archaeon | reverse complement strand
ATTTATTGGTTGGGTGTCTGAGGTATTGACTGATTTAAAAGTTTCATTTGAAATGGGTTTTACTGGAGGGAATGCTTATTACTATGAGAAATTAACAAGTTTCCAAGAATATTGAATATGAAGGTGGAAGAGATGTTTATGAAAGTGAACCTGATGAGGATGGAGGATTTTCGTGGCCGGAGAATTATTTAATTTATATTTTGATTGGAATAGTTGTTTTTATTGTTTTGCTGCTTGCGGTTTTGTTTTTCTTGATTTTGAGGAAAACAAACAAACAACAAAACATATAAATCTTCATCTCTTTAATTTTTCATGGAAATGGAGGTTGAAGATGCGGGAATTTGATTATTATATTTTTATTGATTTTTCAGACGATATTATTGGATATAATATAATTGGAAAACAGGAAATTAAAAAATTGCTTCCGAAGATATCTAGGTTTAGACATTATAGGAATGTTAGAAATAAGAAAATTTATTTGAAAAATATAAAGAAAACAATTAAGAGAGAAAACATTAAATCTTATTTTTTAAAATCTGGAATTAAGAAAATGTATAAGAACACTGAAATTTATACAGATGTTTTGGAATTTTTGAAAAAACATTCTAATTGTATTGTGTTTATTTCAGTGGATGATCGTCAGTTTAAAGCGTTTAATCGGTTGGTGGGTTTTGTGGATGGAAAAAATGTTTTTGTGAAAAAAGAAAGTGAACTTGTGAAGGGAACTCCTGAATATCAAACAAGTCTTGTTTTAGATAGTTTATTGAATATTGAAAGATGTAAAAAATAACAAGGTTATGGCGTCCGTCTATCCTACTCCCCATACCAACGCAAGCGTATATGGATTTCGTCAGGTCGCGTCCCCATTGTTAATTTAAGTAATGGCCAAAACTATTTAAGCTTTTCTATTTCCAATTTTTTCCTCCAAACAAGGCTTTGGTGAAATCCCTAATTTTTGGACATTTTTCTCAATTCCCAACCCACCCGCTCAACATTGCTCAACGTGAGTCGTCTCGCAATGTAAATTTTAAATAGAGAAAAATGTCTAATTTAGAATGATTTCACTAAAGTCTCAAACAACAAAACATATAAATCTTTATCTCTTTGGTTTCCTATGAAATTAAATAAAATTAGCGAGAATATTTATGAAATTCCTAAATCAGGAAAGATGAATGTTCCTGTGCGGGTTTTTGCGTCGGAGAAGTTATTGGATGATATTAAGAAAGATATTTCTCTTGAACAGATGAAAAATGTAGCGACTCTGCCTGGGGTTTTGCAAAATACTATTGTTCTCAGTGATGCACATCAAGGATATGGTTTTTGCATTGGAGGAGTTGCAGCTTTTGACATTGAAAAAGGAATTATAAGTCCTGGAGGTGTTGGATATGACATTTCATGTTCAGTTAGGGTATTAAGGACTAATCTTACTAGGGAAAATATTAAAGGGAAAAGTAAGGAACTTTCTGTTGCGCTTTCTCGTGCAATTCCCTCAGGAATTGGAAAAGGGGGCAGAGTAAAACTTGATGAAGAAGAAATGAGGAGAGTTCTGAGGGAAGGGGCGAAATTTGCTGTTGATGGAGGGTATGGAGTTAAGGAAGATTATGAACATGCTGAAGAAGATGGTTGCATGGAAGATGCTGATCCTGCCTGCGTTTCAAAAAAAGCAATTTCCAGAGGGAAAAATCAACTTGGGAGTTTGGGCAGTGGAAACCATTTTTTAGATATTCAATATGTTGACGAGATTTTTGATGAGAAAACTGCTAAGGTTTTTGGTTTGAAGAAAAATCAGATTTGTATTATGATTCATTGCGGTTCGCGAGGATTGGGGCATCAAGTTGCAAGTGATTACATTAAGTTGATGGAAGAAAAATATGGTACACAAGATTTGCCAGACAGACAGCTTGTAAATGCGCCGATAAATTCTGAACTTGGAAAAAGATATTACAAGGCCATGTGTGCTGCTGTGAATTTTGCGTTTTATAATAAGCAGATAATTACTCATTTTGTTCGGAAGGTTTTTAGAGAGTTTTTTCCAGAATCTAAAATAGAAGTTCTTTATGATATTTGCCATAACATTGCTAAATTTGAGGAGCATGAAATCAATGGGAAAAAGAAAACTGTCTGTGTCCATAGAAAAGGAGCAACACGGAGTTTTGGACCAGGGAGAAAAGAAATTGTTAAGAGTTATCGAAAAGTTGGATGTCCTATTTTTATTCCTGGGAGCATGGCGACTTCGTCGTATGTTTTAGTCGGAACGAAAAAAGCAGAGGAACTGACTTTTGGGAGCACTGCGCATGGGGCAGGAAGATTAATGTCAAGGCACGAAGCTCACAGGAGATTTAATTTAAAAGAAGTTGAAAGAAATTTACAGGAAAAGAAAATTGAACTGAATGCGCGAAGTCGACGGGGAATTGTTGAAGAAGCTAGTGGAGTTTACAAAGATGTTGATGAAGTTGTTCGGGTGAGCGACGAGGTTGGGATTGGTAAACTGGTTGCGAGGTTGAAGCCGTTGGTTGTGGTTATGGGTTGAGAAGATTTTTATTACTTAGTTACATAATTTTAGTATACTTAGTTCCATATATAACTTAGTAGCATAAATTTATATACTTAGTTGCATATAGTTTTTTATGAAAATTGAAAGTCATATTAAACATCTTAATGAAAGTTTTGATGAAATTGAGTTAGCTGTGACGCGTGGTATAGAAAGCAGACAAAGGACGTTGGCATTTCATGCATTTGCAGCCGCAGTTGATATGCTCGAAATAATCCTTCATAAAAAGAACTTAATTGATCCAGGATTTATTATTAAACATCACTGGTTTAATTCAACGAAGGTTATTGAGGAAAAATTTGATTTTGATTTTCCGAAAAAAAATGAAATTCTTAAATTAATGCAAGAGATTGAATTAATGAGAAATCCTTTTTGTTATGGAAGAAGGAGGGATGAAGAAGAGTTGAGAGTAATTGTTGATAAATTTAAAAAACTAAGAGAAATATTTACGGAGGTTTATGAAAATGAATTATAAATTAATTGGTTACTCATTAGACTTTGCATCTTTTTTAATTGAAAAATTAAAATCAGAATCTAAGAAGGTAAAGAAAATAATATTATTTGGAAGTGTTGCGAGAAAGGAATCTATGAAGAATAGTGATATTGATTTGTTTATTGAAGTAACTGATGTGAAATTAGAAGGTAAAATAAATGAAATTAGGGATGATTTTTTTAAGAGTATAAAATTTAAAAAATATTGGGATTTGCTGGGTGTAGAGAATGAGATAAATCTTTCTATTGGGAAACTGAAGGAATGGGGGGATTTAAAGAGAAGCATAATTGCAAATGGGATTATTTTATATGGGAAATATGAAGGAGAGGAAAAAACTAAACAATATTATCTTTTTATTGTTTCTCCTGGAAAAGACAGAAATAAGAATATTTCTATCTGGAGGGAGCTTTATGGATATTCTCAAAAAGTTGGAAAGAAAAAATATTTGAAGGAAGGATTGGTTAAGATGTTTGAGGGGAAGAAACTTGCGAGGGGAGTTTTTTTTATTCCAGTTGATTTTGCTCAAGAGATGATAAAATTTCTACGAGGGAAAAAATTTAAGATAGAGATAATTCCTGTATGGATTGAGAAAGATAATTTATGAGAGGTTAATTTATTTATTATTTTTGGCGAGGTGGCACGAAATTTTGAAAATCAAATCAAAAGTCATGTTGAAAAAATCAGAATTTGGAGTTTGATTTTTTAATTAAAAATTTGCAAACGCCGAAGGCGTTTGCTTGGGCGGGCTGGATTGGGATAAAAAATCAAACTCAATAAAAGATTTTCAACATAGCAAATCAAAGATAAATTTATAAAGTGTTTATTCTAATATTAATTATGAAAAAGAGAAGTGCTGTGAGTTTTGTATTTGTTTTTTTGTTGTTAGGGGTGGTTGTTGGAAGTGTGAGTGCTGGGTGGTGCGATATTACACCAGAAGCTGAAGTTTTATTTGTTCATGACAATGACGAAGATGGAGGAGATAACTATAAATATTTTGTATCATCGAACGGAGAAGATCAAAGACTTAATGCTAATGTGGAAGATGATGATAATATTTATACTGAGGATTTTACTAATGAGGAGGCGTTTAAAATTATGAAAGAGGGGGCTATTTCAGTGGGGGCTCTTGCAACATATGGATCTCCTATTAAAATAAAATCTGTAGAAACTGATAGGGAGTTGAGAACTAGACCTTGTCCGTGGTATAATCTTAATTGTTGGCTACTGACAAAATGGATTCATGCGGGGGGAGGAGAAGTTGGGGGAGAATTTTTTAGGCCTACAATATACAAAGAAGGAGGAGGTGAAGGATTTATCCAAATAGGAGATATAGTTTATTTTGAACAAGGAGATGATTATTTAGATGTTGATACTTTGAAGGATGATAATCCTTTACATATTGGTAGTGGGAAAAATCTTTTTAAGGTTTGTAGATTGTACGGAGATACTGCAAAATGTGAATGTGAGGAAATTGAACCGCCTACTCCAACAGAAATAACTTCATGTAGTATGGCTCTTCCTGCTTCTGGTTCGCTTTCTAATGTGGGAGATACAGCTAATCTCTATATTACTTGCAAAAGTGGAAGTGCATCAAATATTGTTGATTGTGATTTAACAACTTTTGATATTACATCTTCAAATAACAATATAATTAAAATAAATAATATTCGTTTACTTTTAGGCACTGGTCCTGTTAAAGATAAAATAAAAATTTCTATAGAAGCAATTTCAGAGGGAGAGGCAATGATTAAATCTGAATTAGATGGAATTGTTAAGTGTGGAACTTCTTCACTTAATATTGTTGGGGAAGGAGAAGCTCCTACTCCTGTAGAAGATGAAATAGCAGGTTGTGATTTTTCATCCACTGAAGTAGGAGTATTGGAAAATCATGAATATCCACTTGTGACTACCTGCCAAGATTCTATTGGTCTTCCAATTACCTGCCTTAATCCTTCTGCATATAGATTATTTTTTAAATCATCTAATCCAAGTGTAGTTAATCTTAAAGAAGGTGAGGAGGAGGATATTTTTGAAGGAAGTCAGGCAAGTGTAACTATTGTAACAAAAAATTCTGGAGTTTCAACAATTGAGTTGATTAAACAGCCAATTGGTATGAGGGGAGATTATGGAGAGATTTTATGTTCAAAAACTATTAGAGTTAATGAAGAAGAGGAAGGTAATGAAGTAATGAGTTGCTCATTGTATGCTAATTCTGATGGATTGAATCCTGGAGGAAGCTCAATAGTTACAGCAATGTGTTATAGTGATGTAAATAGAGAAAGTCAGGTTCCTTGTTCAAATACTGGTTTAAATTATGATGAAAATGATCCGTCTTTAATTTTTACTTTTCGTACTATAACTCCTGGCACGACATATCTTGCAGAATTTACTGCTTCTTCAACAGCAATAGAGGGACAGAGTGGTATGGTTTTGTTGAAAAAAAATGACGAAGTTCTTTGCAGTATTGGTTTAGAGATTGTGGGTGAAGATGATGGAGGGGGTGGAATTCCTCCTTATGTGCCTCCTGAAGTGCCTTCAATACCTATAGAGGATTGTATGACAATTACCAACCCTGGAAAATATAAATTACAAAATAATATAGAAAAGAACTTTGCAGAAGGAGAGATTTGTATTAAAATTGAAAATGTTGTTGGATCAGGAGAGGTTAATATAGATGGATGTAATAATAAAATAATAAATACAAATTTAAATACAAAAAGGGGAACTGGGATTCAGATTAGCAAAACTGGTAGCGGGGTTCTTAATGGAATTGGGATTTATCGTACTGAATTTGAAAATCTTGAAAAAGGAATTGAGTTAATAGAATCAGAGAGTTTTCCATTGGATCATCTTTTTAAATTAGGGAGTTTTGGTAAATTAGGGAGTTTTGGTCATTGGGCTAATAAATTTAAAAATTGTGATTATGGAATTAAATATACTGGATATGGAAGTAATAGTAAAAGGTCTAAATTATTGCAAATTTGGGGAAATGAATTTGAAAATTGCGGTTCTGCAATAAATTTACATAATTTTAACAGACAAGAAACAGGAGATCCAAATTCTTGGACTGCTTCTATAATTGAAAACAACATTATTAATTCTAAATATGGAATAATCTTTGATGAAGATGAAAATGTTCCTTCAGAAAATAGAAAAATATCAATTCAATCAAATACTCTTTCAGGAGTTGTTGAAGGATATAATCATGGAATTTACATTAAAGGAGATGCACATGAGGTTAGTTTAAAAGAAAATACAATAAATAATTTTTACAGAGGGATTTATTTTATTCCAAAGTCATTTGAACTTTTTAAATTTGCAAAGAATAAATTGGATAATGAGGGAGTTGACATTAGTCTTGAAAAATTTGATTCATCTTCAAGTATTGTGTTGTCTGATTTTATTATATTTAATTTAAACAAAAATGAATTTTGTTCTTATGAATATAGAAACGGATTTAGTTTTGACGAATTACAATGGCCAATTGAGGGAATTCATTACACAAGTACTTGTCCTCAAGAAGATTGTTATGTTGTGGGAGATACAAGAGATTGCGGTCCATTAAATTTATGTCCTGGAGGAATCTGTCAAGGAGAATGCAAGTTAGGAATAGAGACGTGCAATGAAGATGGTCTTTGGGGAATATGTATAGGTGCTGTTAGTGCTATAAGAGAAGATTGTGATAATGGGAAGGATGATGATTGTGATGGATTAACAGATTTAGATGATCCTGATTGTGTTGGGGGAGGGGATGGAAATGATGAAGATTGTTATAATGGAATTGACGATGATGGCGACGGACTTGTTGATTTAGATGATCCTGATTGTTATATCCCTCCTTTAGGATCACTCGAAATAATTCCTTCAAGTATGACTGTTGATGTGGGACTTACAGGAATTGATCCGTATAGAGTATTTTATGATCCGTCTGATGGAATTAAATTTGAAGTTTTTTATCCAGATGTTACCTTTGAATCCTCGAATACTGATGTAGTTACAATTGATAATGATGGTTATGCTACAGCTGTAAGCGAAGGAGATGAAACAATAACTGCGACATATAATGTAAATGGATTAACTGCTCAAGCATCATTTAAGGGAAATGGAGGGTCTCCTCCAACTCGCATTTTATCTAATATTTTATTGGAACCAATTACAAAAGAGATTGAAGTTGAGGAGGAACAAATATATAATGTTACAGCTACATATAGCAATAATGATAAGGAAATTGTGACAAATGATGCAGTTATTAGTTCATTAGATCCAAGTATTGCAACAATTCCTGATGGAGGAAATGTTGCTACGGGGATTGCAATAGGTGCTGCAGATATTCTTGCAGAGTATGATCTTGCAGAGTATGAAACAAAAACTGCCTCTGCAGTTTTATATGTGGGTGGGGCAACAATTGATCCTAAAATAAGAATAACTCCTAATGAGATGACTCTTAATGTGCCTCTTATTGCTCAGAGACCTTATAGAGTTATTTATGATCCTGATAATGGAGAATCTTCTTACGAGGTTTTTCCTCCACAAGTTGTTTTTGATTCTCTTCGGGACGATATTGGAACTATTGATGCAAATGGATATCCTACAGCTGTAAGTGAGGGAGAGACTACAATTACTGCAATGTATAGTGGGGAATATGATGAAGCCCTGTTAAAAGTGAATCCTGAGGAGTCTTTTCCTGATTTATCTTACATCCTATTAGAGCCGATTGTTAAAACAATAGTAGTTGAAGCGACCCAAGTTTATAGTGCTATTGCAATTTATAGCGATAATGATGAGACAGTAATTCCAGAGACTATTCCAATAACTTCTTCAGATACTAGTGTTGCTACAACTTCAGGGAGAACAGCTATAGGAATTGGATTGGGAAAATCTGAGATTAAAATTGAATATTTTGATGGGGTAGGGAAAGCGGAGTTGTATGTAATTGGTGAAGAACCCATCGTACCTCCAATTGGCGAGACAACTTGCGGAGATTATACAAATGATGGATCATTAATATGCAATGATAGAAGTAAATTATCAGATGCTGATCTTTTACTTTCAATTGCGACTTTTCCAGATCCTTTGAC
>JAFCDB010000022.1 GCA_017609885.1 Candidatus Pacearchaeota archaeon | reverse complement strand
ATTTTTCTCAATTTAAAATCTACATTGCGAGACAAATCACGTCGAGCAATGCTGGGCGGGCGGGTAGGGAATTGAGAAAAATGTTCAAAAATTTAATGGTTTCACCAAAGCCCTAAAAATAAAAATTAACTTAATCATAAACTCTTGACCGTTTATCAATTTTGGTAATTAATACAAGCTCCCCTTCCACAACATACAAAACACGATAATTTCCAATTCTAATTCTAAATAATTTATTGCCATTAACTCTTCGAATAAATTTCACATCATGAGGGATAGGATTTAATTCTAATTTCTTAAGACTTTTCTTAATTCTTTCTTTAACATATTCATCAAATCTGTCTAAAAATTTTTGAGCTCTTTCTGAAAGCTCGATAACATACATTTAATTTAACCTCACGGTTTTACCTTCTGCTAAATCATTCTCAGCATCAGCTATTGAATCTAAATCATCTTGTGTTAAAACAACATCCTCAAGATATTCTTTTATAAAATCCAATTCTGCTTTCAAAATATCTAATTTATTTAAGATCAATATTTCATTTTCCATATTAATCCTCATCTTTGAAGATATTTAAATTTTGCTGTTTTGAAAAAAAGAGTAACCGCCCAAAACAACATAAATAATATGATAAAACCGCCCAAAACAACAATTTTTCAATAAAATTACATATTTACAAAGGAAATTAACCGCCCAAAACAGCTTTTTGAAAAATTAAAAACTGCCCAAAACAAAGATTTAAATAGTATAAAATCTTCCTAAAACTATGGCATGGACAAAATCAAAAGGATTTAGTAAATCGAAAATAGATTCTGCAGGAAGTGTATTAATTAACAAAGAAAGCTCAAATGAAGAAAAAGAAAAAGCGATTGAGATATTGGATAATTGGAGAGCAATTCATAGATATCCTATGCATATTTTCAAGAAAAGATTAAAGGTAGTTTCAGAAAAAATAGATAAAGATGCATTATCTGTTCAAAGATTAAAGAGACTTCCCTCAATCCTTAAAAAATTACAAAGGATATATCATGGAAATAAGCCCACAATGAAATTATCACAAATGCAGGATATTGCAGGATGCAGAGCAGTTATGTCTAATATTAAACTAACAAGAAAACTTTACAAAGAGAGTTACATTAAAGGGGACATAAAACATAAAAAAGTAAATGAAAAAGATTATATTACCTATCCAAAAGAAGATGGATACAGAAGCATCCATATAATATACAGATACAAAAGCAATAAAGAAGGGAAAAAAGATTACAATGGATTATTAATAGAAGTTCAAATAAGATCTAAACTACAACATCTATGGGCAACTGCTATTGAAACAGTAGACTTCTTTACAAGGCAAGCAATTAAATCTAATGAGGGTCAAAAAGAATGGATGGATTTTTTTAAATTAGTAAGTTCAGCATTTGCCATAATTGAAAATACTCCTCTTGTACCAAATACTCCTACAAACAAAAAAGAGTTATACTCTCAAATAAAGGAAAAGGAAAAAGAATTGCAAGTTATCAAAATCATGGATGGGTGGACCAAAGCTATTGAAGTATTTGAAAAAACTATCAAAGAAAAACCCAAATTACAATTTTTCTTATTAGAGTTAGACATTGTTAGAGAGAGACTTGTTTTAAGTGGATATACAAAAAACCAAGAAGAAAAAGCAATATCTGATTATGCTCGAGCTGAAAAAAGAAATCAAGGGAAAAAAGAATATGATGTTGTTCTTGTTGGTGCAGATACAACTAATGATTTGAAAAAAGCTTATCCTAATTATTTTGTAGATACAAAGGAATTTTTAATCAACCTTCAAAAAATTCTAGACAAAGCATAATTTATTTCCCACAGACACAAAAAATCTCAACCCTGAATCCCAAACTTCTTCAAAACCGCCTCAGGACTTTTATAATACTCACTCACAACTTTCTCCAATTCATCAAAATCAAAAATCTTTTTCTGAAACATTTCATACAATAGTTTTGTCCGAACATTAAATTCCTTTTCCAACTCCTGATCACTCAATCCATATCTCTTCTTGATCTTCTCAAAAACCCTGCTTCCTTTTTTAAAATAAAATTTATCATCCTGCGGATTCCATATAAACGGCGTGTTTGTCATTGCAATTCCATCAGGATTTACATTAACAATTTCAACAATCGAACTTAAACGACGAGTTTGCTGTTTATTCACAATCGCATGCCTCATAATTGCAACAGCATCAAGAGTATTAATCAAAGTAGGTGAAAGTTCAATTGGAGGAGTTTCCAATCTTTTAATAACAGTATCAACTGAATCTGCGTGAATTGTAGAAATCGAAGCATGTCCACTCGCCATTCCCTGAAACAAAACAAATGTCTCTTTCCCCCTAACCTCGCCGACAATTACATAATCAGGATTCTGCCTAAAAGAGTTTTTTAGCAAACTAAACAAATCCACCTCCCCTGTTCCTTGAGTTCCAACAGCACTCCTCGCAACACTTGGCAGCCAGTTTTCCCTCGGCAAATTTAATTCTCTCGTGTCCTCGATCGAAACGACCCGAGCTTCAGGAGGAATAAAAAAAGAAATTGCATTTAACAAAGTTGTTTTACCTGAAGAAGTTCCACCAGCTATCAAAATATTAAATTTATACTGAAGCAAAATCCAAAAATACGCCAGCATCTCCGGACTCAGAGTATTAAACGAAATCAACTGCGTCGGTGTCCAAGGCAAAGTCGTAAATTTCCTAATTGTAAAAGTCGGCCCCTTGCTCGTAATATCTTTTGTATAAGTTGCATTAACCCTCGAACCATCTGGCAGACTCCCATCAAGAATCGGCGACGCATAAGAAATATACTTCCCTGTCCTCTGCGCAAGTTTCTCAACAAAACTCGACAGCTTATCAACTGAATTAAACACGACATTTGTCTTAATATTCCGATAAATTCGATGAACAATATAAACCGGCGTATCCACTCCATTGCACTCAACATCTTCGATAAAATAATCGTTTATCAAAGTATCAACCTCATTAAACCCAACAAAATCCCTATACAAATAATAAAACATTTTCTGATACAAAGAATCTGGCACTTTCAAATCCAGTTCACTAATAAGAAGTTTAGCGGTTTTATCTAAATATTCAAGAACAGCCTCCTGCGTCCTTTCAACAACAACATTCACATTAACAAGCTCTTTCATCGCATCCTCAATCCTACTCAAAATATCTTTACCATAGTCATCTAAAACAGGCTCTTCAATTTCATACTTCAACTCTGCCTCTTCTGCATCCCAATAAATATGCACACTTGAATACGGCGAAACCACAGTATACCGCACATCAATCTTTGTCTTATCGTTCATCATCGGCAGAGCCGGGATTGGAGGGGATACATCAATTTCAATAACATTTTCTACCATCATCATTCCTCTTTATTTTGAAATTCGCGTTAAAGCAAGGCTCTGCCGAGCTTTGCGAATTTCTTTATATTATAAAAATAAGATTGTATTTAAAACTTTCCCGAAAGTCAGTATCTCCGATAGTTATAAATGATTTTGGAATTCCCAAATTTTTGGGGGGCGGAAAGGGGGGGTGGCAAGGGCGGGTATTCGACGAAGGAGAATTGAGGGGGAATTTAGAATTTCAAAATGACAAAAATTCATCGGAGATACTGAAAGTTTTAATTGATTAAATAATCTCTTCAGAAGATTTTTTCCTCAAAATCAAGAAAATCAAAATTGCAAGTAGCAAAACAATAAAAACAACGATTCCA
This sequence comes from Candidatus Pacearchaeota archaeon, assembly GCA_017609885.1. Lineage (GTDB taxonomy): Archaea > Nanobdellota > Nanobdellia > Pacearchaeales > GW2011-AR1 > JACPLR01. The sequence goes on along the minus strand of JAFCDB010000022.1, from coordinate 5,276 downwards.
ATCAAAATATAAATTAAATAATTCTCCGGCCACGAAAATCCTCCATCCTCATCAGGTTCACTTTCATAAACATCTCTTCCACCTTCATATTCAATATTTACATCTCCCTCAATAACTGCAAACTGCTCACTCATTGAATTATCTTTATAACCCTCTTTTGTAGCTGTAACTTGAATTTCATAAGTCCCAATTTGAGAAGCTGTAATTGTTGTTGGAAGATTGATTTCTTCATTTGAATCGTCGGGGTATTTTAGTGTTGATTGAAGAGAGGGGTTTTGTACTGATGAAGTGTAGTCTATATTAATTTGTTCTCCTTGAATGAAAACTTTTTTGTTGAGAGTGATGTCGAATGAAAAAATCTCAACTGAAGAAATTGAAAAAAATAATTTTTTATCAAAAACTTGATTATAATTAGAATTAAAAATATCTATATTAAAAAAATACTCTCCTGAAGGATAGTTTTCAGTAATCTTAAAAGAGTAAATTGGAATATTTTGAGAAAAACCTTTATCAATTAATCTATGAATTCTTGCAAGGGGAATAGATTGTTCTTGAATAGGAATAATATCCACGACAACATTATAAATTCCCAAACTTACATTATAGTTAGAGACATTCAAAAATAAGTTTACATCATCGCCAAGTAAAAATTCATTTTTCTCTATGTGGGAATTAAATTCGGGGGAAGCAGAAATTATTGAAAAAGATGCAACTAAAAAAACAAATATCCAAATCAATTTTTTTGAAGCACTATTCACCACCATTTTGGCCTCCAAGTTGGATCTCCTAATAAAGCATAATATGGATCTCCCTTAACTTCAGGGCTACAAAAATTAAAATGACTAATTTCATAATCTTCATTTTTACCTTTTAATATTGCCATCCCAATAGAATCTCCTTCTAAAAAAGCAGATTCAAAAATATCATCAAATTGTTGATGCCAATAAGAAACATCGGTCGCTCCTTGTTGAGCTAATACTCCTCTTCTTATCCCTTGAACACAAAATTCTCTTCCAGAACCTTGAAAATAACATGTAGAACAAGCCAAACCAATCACTATGGAAGGTTTCATATAAATACTATTATCAATCAAATATCCACTATCCATCATGCCTGAAAAACCTTCTGAGTAACCGTGATCATTAAATGATTTTAAAAAGGGTTCGGAATATTTAGAGTATATCTCTTCTCTTAAATTACTCACTTCTTCATGTCCAGCATAAAAAAATTCTTGATTGAATTGATTTCTTATCTCTTCTGTCCAAAAATTCTCCCTTGCATATCTTTCTAAAATTTCTTTATTTTTTTGAGGATCGGGAATAATATCTCCAAGCCAGCCACAAAAACTATAAACTTCTTCATAATATTCTTCAGAACATTCAAAATAATCAAGATCTCCACAGAGAGTTTGAAGTTCCTCATGCTCCTCAAGGCAAGTATCCCAAGCAATCTCATCACGCAAATCATAAATTTCATCTTGAGAATCCTCTCTCACAACCAAAAGAGCATCACGATTCTTAGATAATTTATTGAACAATAAGTCTCTAGAAATATAAGCAGAAACATCGGAAGAAGTAACCCCCATAATTCTACCTACTGGAAAATTCACAAACTTAAAATTATTCAAACTACCATACATTCTTGAATCTAATTCTATTCTTAACTGGCGCTCCCAAAATGTACAAAAGTCAGTTTCTGAATCTTTATACTGAGGGATAGAATTTGGTGAGGACATAATTGTTAAAGGATAGTTTTCTACAAAAATAGGATAGTAAGATATTGAAGGAATAGAAAATGAAAAGGAAAAGGAATCTTCAAATTCCTTATTTGGAATGGGGATTACCAAAATATTTAATTTATCATTTAAAATTAATGAAGAATCAATAGAAAAACTAATAGTATAAGGGTCAAAATCTCCCACAGATGAATTTCCAATATATATTTCAAAATAGTCTACACCCTTATTACTAAAAATACCTAATTCAAAAAAATAATCTTGTTCTGAATCAAGATCAGTAATAATAGCTTGAAAAGAATCGTTAAAAAAAGAGTAATCAAAATTTTGGATTTGAGGTAAATCAAAAAAACATTCACTTGCCTCATCGCAATAATAATAATTATCCCAATTATCATAATTAATTTCCCACCTCAAATAAGACTTACTTAATAATTTCCTATCTAAGAACTTTAATTCCAAATTGCCATTATTAACATCAATGGGATTTTCAAAATAAAAGTTGATTGAATTGGACATTTCAAAAACATCGTGATAATCAGAACAAGAGGAAGTTTTATTGGCAATAAAATTTCCATTATTGTAGATTTCTACAGTAATACCTTCTCCAATTTCACAATTAACAAAACCTACTGGAAAAATATTAAATGATTTAACATTACCATAGTCTGAATTCAATTTTAATTTAATACTACCCTCAAAAAAATAACCTTCTTGATTTTTAGTCATAATATCTCCATTAATACATCCTGGAAAAGAACAAATAGACTCTCTAACGTTTTCCCCAGAAATATTAAAATACTTTTCTCTTTTTAAATCTAAGAATTCATCAACCTCTTCATAATCTGTAGCTGTCGTACTAAAAATCACCTCATGCTTTGCCCCAGCCAAAATCGGAGCAGCCAAACTTGTCTTAGAATAAAGCTCATAAACAATCCCGCTCTTCTCTGTCTCAAGTCTCTCATCAACCTTTATATTCAAATCATTAGGATTAACTAAAATAATCTTATCAGTATCTGTCTCATCAACATAATGCTGTTGCAAACTATCCAAACTATATTGCTCATCACAATCAGCACTAACAGTCCCAACACAAACAATTTTTCTGCCAGTTAAATCAACACCATCATTATAACCTTCAATTATCAAAGGAGCATTAATCAAACTCGCATAAGTCGAAGCCATCAAAGCCAACTCATAATCATCCTCAACATAAACAACACTATCAAAAGATTCCCAATAAGAAAAGTAGTTTCTAGTCGAAATTCTTTCAATATTCTCCTGTGAAATTCCTCCGCCAAAATCTCTTTCTGCAATTAACAAATTATCCAACTCTTGCGGAGTATCTCCAATAATTTTAACTTTTTCAGCATCATATTGCTGCATAAAATAAATTGAAGAATCAATGTCAAAACTGTCTTCATTTCCTTGAAAACTAAATTCAAATTCAAATTCTCGAGTTTCTCCAGGAGAAAAAATATTATCTTCAAAATTTATAAATATATGTTCAGATTCTATATCCATTCTTAGAGGATATGTTTCTAAATATAATCCATATTCTTCAACATCCTCATCTGCAATAGATGTAAGAGTAACTGTTAAAATAACTGTATCTCCGCCATATAAATGATTAGAACTTAATGAATTACTTATATCAAAAAATTGATTTGTATATTCATAATTATAAAGTAAAATTTCAAAATCACTTTCAAATATCTCAATTTCACTCACCTCTTCCTCTTCATGCCAAATAAGCGTAGGATAAACACAAACATCTTCAGCAGTTCCATAACCTTCTTGACAATCTTCATCAACTCCATCCTGCGAAGTCCAGGTTGTAACAGGAACCAAAGTCAAAACTTCTCTCCAATCATTATCAGAAACTAAAAAAACTTCATCATCTGAATATTTTGACAAATCTTTTTTATTTGTAAAAATTTCTGGTTCTCCTCCCATATTATACTCCTGAATACAAGCTAAAAGATCATAAAACTCAATTTCCCCTTCATGATAATCAATTACACACCTCGCCAAATTATCAATTCTCTCTTGTTCATTTGGCTCAGGATTTGCAACACTCCAAATACTATTGCAAGCCAAATAAGTTTCCATGCTTGCCTCCCCATCCAAAAACCTGCTCAAACACTCAACCATTTCCCCTCCATCAACACAATCTCCTAAAGATACTGGAGCATCTGCACCACAAGATTCCAAAACATTTAATTTATAACTTTTCCCATCAAAAATTCTCTCATAATCTTCTCTACTCTTCAAAAAAATATCATCTCCATACCATAAAATAACTTTATCTCCATAAGGATCATAATACCCCACATCTGGCGCTCTCCCCGACGGCAAATCCAAATTTTCCAACAAATTTGTTTCATTCACCCATTCCCTTTCATAAATATGATAACTCCACATTTCGCCCTGTTCATTAAAAATATTAACTTCACCATTCTCGTCTCTAAATGGATGCCAAAATCCTGCAACAGCATTAAATCCATCAGGCAACATACCTTCACTTCCATTATTATATTGTGTAATATTTCTCCAAATATTTGTATTAGGATTATACACAAATATATTCCCCTGCTCATCCCAGAGATTAATCCTCCCCCCATTTGTCGAAGGAAAATAATATCCAACAATCGGTTTGAAGTTTATTGGCAATCCTTTTTGATGATGATATGAAGTTTGTTCAATCCAGTTTCCAACTTCGAGATTATAAGCATAGAGATTCCCATCTTCATCCCACAAATGAATCCATCCTCTCCTTGAATCCTGATCCTGAAAGTATGGATTAAAATAGCCAACAACCGGCTCATATATTTCAGGCAATCCTACAGAAACTTGAGTCCCAGTTCTATCAACCCAATTCCCTGAATTAGGATTATAAATTAATAGTTTAGTCCCATCCCAAATATTAATCCTCCCCTCTCCTATCGATGGAAAATGATAACCAACTTCAGATTTAAATCTTTCTAAAATTTCTTGAGTATACGATGTTTCTACCTTCACTCCTCTCCAACCTAAAGAATTAAAAATCGAACCTGTTGTCCCAAAATGCTTTCTATGATTTATATCTCCCAAAATTTGCTTCTTAACATTTCCATCACTATCAACAATTCTAATATTCCTAAAATATGCTACTTTATTACCTCCACCATTTGATTCACTCACAATATCAAAATTTGTAATTAGCTTATTTTTATGCGAACTTGGGAGTGGAATTTCTCTGTGATACCATGTATGCAATGCATAATTAGATAAATCTCCAATTCCAGGATGCGCACGAATTCCATTCTGATCACCACTCATTGTAGATCTCAAGTTATTCCCATCTCCAGTTGTATAATCAATAGCAATAAAATCATCTAATGAAGTCCATTTCACATCATATTCCAAAACATCCCCTTCTTCAATCCAATATTCTTGGAAACTTGTTAATTTCTCATAGTAATAAGCATTCCCTCCAGTAAAACCCATTTCAAATGAAACTTTTAAATCAGTCAATACCTCAGACACCCAACCAATAAAT
>JAFCDB010000021.1 GCA_017609885.1 Candidatus Pacearchaeota archaeon | reverse complement strand
TGAGGTTCACGGTGTAAAATCTAATTGAACCGCACGCGTCACCCGTTGTAGTGCCCCCCCGCCAATTCCTTTAAGTTTCGGCCTTGCGACTATACTTCCCAGGTAGCACACTCTTCGGCTTCCCTGCAGCACCGATGCCTCTCGAAGAGATACCGATGTTTAGTGTGCAGTGTTTACTGCTAGGACTACACGGGTATCTAATCCGTTTTGCGACCCTAGCCTTCATCTCTGACTGTCAGATCTGTACTCGTAAAGTGCCTTCGCTATCGTTAGTCCATAAGGGATCAACTCATTTTACCGATACCCCCTACGTTCTCTTTACGCCTTCCAGTCTCTAGCAATGCAGTATCTCCTGCGCGCTCTGCCCTTGAGAGACAGAATTTCACAAAAGACTTACAAAGCAAGCTACAGATGTTTTAGACCCAATAAATGTGGCTGCGACTTGAACTGCCGGTATTACCGCGGCGGCTGGCACCGGTCTTTCCCAGTCCTTATTCTCCCACGTTTTTACAGTGAGAAAAAGATTCTCAAATATTGAAAATCACTCTGGTTCGCTTTATCACGCTTGCGCGCATTGTAAAAGATACTTAACTGCTGCACCCCGTAAGGCTAGGAATAGTGTCTCAGATTCCTTCTTAGGGCGTCTCCGCTAAGAGCCCTTACTGATCTTCGGCTTGGTGGGCCTTTACCCCGCCAACAACCTAATCAGCCGCAACCTCACCTTAAGGCTCGAGTTTCAAAAATCACTCATTCCAGAAATGATTTCCTATCAGGTGTTACACTCAGTTTCCCGAGCTTATCCCTGACCTTAAGTTAGATTAGTTACGTGTTACTAAGCAGTTTGCCTTACCCCTATTTCTAAAGATAAAAACTTGCATGTCTGAACACAAACCAGATAGCCGCAGCCGCCAGCAGGATAAACTGGATTTAACCAATTCTCTGTTGGTGCAATATTCAATGAATAGTTAAAATTTAAAGGTAAATTTTAACGACCTAATTCTCCGACTTGACGACTGACTACAACTATGACTATTTGCATACCTCATCCCATAAATTAATATGGAACTCATTAATTTCAAGAATGTTTTCTTGATGATAAAATAGGTTGATGAAAATAGTTTATAAAACTTGCGGAGGAAGTTTTTTAGTGAAAAATTTGGGACTTTAATTTGGAAAATTTTTGATTTTAGTGTATGAAGTTTGAGGTAGGGGAATTTATTATTAAGTTAATTAGCCTTAATAGAAAGATTTAAATTTATGAAGATTATAAAAAATTTATGGTTGAAATGAAAAAGATTATGCTTCAAGAAATTATCGGGGCTATTTTATTATTTACACCTTTATTTCTAATAGGATTTGTAGGTAGATGGAATAATAATATTTTAAATTTCTTAATTGTTCTTTTGGCAATATTTTTCCCAGTTTTATTTATTTTAACGATTATAATTTTTAAGAAAATAAGAAAAGATTAACAATTCCTTTCAATCAAATCTAATTTAAAATTCCAAGAAAACAGCATCCACAAATCATAATCAAATTTAATACATTAAATTATTTCCTAGAATTTTTTCCGAGCGACGAGGGAAAAATTCTTCCCCTTCTCTATTCATTTTCAATCTTCCCCTCTTCTTTTGAATTTATGTGCTCAACATAATCTTCTTCTTTTAACATTCGCTCTACAGGTTCTCCCATGACTTGTTCAATTCCAGTAGGTTGTTCATAATTAGAAGTTTCATTTCTATCAGAAGTCAATGAATAAATTCCAGCCATTGCTGCTATTGATGTTCCAACCAATAATGCGGCGAGTCCTTTTTTTATTAGTGGCTTTTGTTTTCTTATTAATTTAGGGACTCTTTCAGATTCTTTTATTCCAGTTAAATCTCTAAAAGCATCAACTGCATATCCCATTGGTCCTCCAGTAACTGCTGAAAAAGCCATTGCTGTTCCAGTTCCTATAACAATTTTTTTAATATCTATTTCACCAGAAGCAAAATAAATTGGAGGTGCAAAAATTAGATTCATGCCAACAGTATAAATTATATCATGAGTTTGCTGAATCGTTTCTTTTGTTTTGTCATTTATTTTAAAGGCTTTTCTTGAAACATCTCTGCCTTTTACAAAAATAAAACCCATACCTAAGTAAGATATTCCAGATGCTATTAATCTAGCATTCATAGAAACTCCATCAGACATTCCTGCTACGCAAGTTTCAAATGTACTATAAATTGGATTAGAAGCTGTAAGCAAGGCTGTTGTATCAACTATATGATTTCTTAATCCCTTTGTAATTTGTTTAGTTTTCATTCTCCCTTCTCCCAGAACTAAAGTATCTGAGGCACTACACCTCGGGAAATTAAGAAATTCTACATTTAAAAAACTTCCGATGTACTACAAAGCCCAAAACCAAAAAACTTAAATATACTAAATGCATACATAAAGTATGCCCCAAAAAGAAACTACAATCAGAGTTAGCAGAGAACTAGTAAATGCTTTGCAAAAATTCAAAGTAGAACCTACAGATTCTTACGAAGATATTATCTGGGATTTTATTGAACCTTTTTTAGAATTAAATGAAGAAACAAAAAAAGATATTGCGCAATCATTAGAAGAAATTAAAAGAGGCGAAGTTGTCAGTCACGAGGAAATAAAAGCCGAGTTAGGTTTAAATTGAAATGAATCTTTATTATTCTCGTCTCGCAGAAAAACAATTAAAAAAATTAAATTCAAGAATTCAACAAAAAATTGTTTTTGAATTAGAAAAATTTAGCAAAGGATTTAGAGTAGATATAAAGAAAATTCATGGAACGTCCGACGAATTTAGAATTCGCATCAGTAGCTTCAGAGTTCAATTAAAAAAAATCAATGAAAATATTTATGTGACTAAAATAGGAAAAAGAGAGAATTTTTATTTGGTTTTCTATTGATACTTTGGTGAAATCCTTTAAGATATGACATTTTTCTCAATTTATTCTTCTCGTTGCGAGACGCCTCACGTCGAGCAACATTGGGAAGAAGGGAGGGCATAGAGAAAAATGTCGAAATTTATATGGTTTCACCAAAGCCTCTATTGAAAAATTTTATATACTTCATTTCCTTTTCTTTCCAATGCCAATCTTCGTAATCCAACGCCACAATGCAACAAATCTTCACTACGACCTAAGATTAGAAATATCTGGAGTTCTCAAAAGCTGGGCCCTCCCAAAACTCCCTCCAAAAAGAAAAAACCTAAAACGCCTTGCAATTCAAGTTCCAGATCACTCATTAACCTATGCAAAATTTGAAGGAAAAATCACAGAAGGCTATGGAAAAGGAAGCGTGAAAATCTGGGACAAAGGAACTTACAAATTAAAATCTAAATCTTCGAAGAAAATTGTCTTTGAATTAAAGGGAGGAAAACTTCAGGGAAAATATGTTTTGATAAAAACAGGTTATGGGAAAAACAAAAAGGGCTGGTTGTTTTTTCGGGTTGATTAAACGCTCAGCAACCATAAGAAATAAAAACTCTTTTTTTTTGATTAATGTATGAAACTAAACTGGAATAAAATTTTTGCAATAATTGTTATACTCTTATTTTTTGGAGTGATGATTGCAATAGCTTTTGGTTTTATTCAGAATTTAAATATATTAAATAAAACCCCTTGAAAATTAGGAATTTTTTCGAATTGATTAATTTATAAAAATTTATATAATCCATCCATCTTATATTTTCATGAAAAAAAGAGATAATTTCTGGGACAGTTTGTTTTTAATATTAATTTGGCTGGGAATAATCATGATTTTTATGTGGATAATTTTGAAAATATTAGGAATAATCTAGAAGACAGATTAAACACCCAACTCTTCGTCAAAAGTAAAAACTTCCATTGATTTCAAATTCTTAGAATCAATTTTTCTCCTCTCTAAATAATTTTTTGCCAACACCCAAAAAATCAATCCAAGTGCCTTATTACTTTTGTTATTTGCAGGAACAATTACATCTGCCTGCTTAACATAATTATTTGTATCTGAAATCATTATAACTTTTTTGTTTGTTTTAATTGCATCTCCCAAAGCATTTCTATCAATCCATGCGTCGCACACAATCACAAGTTCAGGTTCATAAAAATCCTCGAGTTCTGTATTTGTCATCATGCCTGCAGGATATTTTTTTGTAAAAATTCTTATTCCTGTTGCATCATGGAAAAATCTTGCCGACTCCCAACCAGATTCCCTCTTGCAAACAAGAGCAATTTCTTCAGGAGAAAACTTCACCATAAAATCAATTGCCTTTTTCAAATTTTCATCAATTAACCCAGTATTCAAAACTCCAATACTATCTGACCGTCTTCGATAAACAAATTTCTTCATCCCAGGCGTAATTACTTTTGTCCCAAGATGAATCCCTGTTTTAACATAATCTTCTAACGGAATCAACATTTCTCTTTTTTTATTTAACTCTTTCTTTATATCTTCTGTTTCAACACCCTTAATTTCTGCAGCAAACTTCTTCGCCTTTGCCCTCAACTCGCGCAAAAGAACACTCCGGTCAGAAGTCTTTTCTTTTTTTGATATGTCCTTTTTTACTTTCTTTTCAGTTTCAACTATTTTTTCAATTTTTTTCTTTTCAACTTTCTTTTCTACCATCATAAATCATATAAAACTTGTTTTAAAAATCTAACTGTTTTTGAGAATTATTCACATTTTATAATAAATAAATATTCTCTTCCCCTTCCACCATTACTATGAACCCTATTATTTCGTGTTGTAAGAACATCCAAATAATTTTCTCCACTGCTGCTCACAAAATAAACTTTATCATCACATTCAATAGTTCCTGAACCAGAATCTTTATTGATTTTCGCCTTGTAAACAGAATTTTCACTATCTGCGTGCATCCAGTCGTATTTACTGAAAAACGGATTCCAATACTTTACTTTATTTTCTGTTTTTTCAGATACAAAATAAACTAAATCTCCGTGGCTAATATCTCCTGTTCCAGAATTTAAATGAATCTCAAATCTTTCAGCTTCAGAAACTGAACTTGACTCTGCATAAATCTGGAATCTCTTAGAACCATCAGATTCGTCAGTTACCGAAATATATTTCTTCAAATAATCGTTCTTCAAAGAAATAGTATCTCCGCTCTGAATAATGTTAGTTTGTTGGTTAGTATCGCCTCCACTATCTCCGCCCCCTCCGCTATCCTCACCACCAGAACCAGATCCTATCAAACCTTCATTAATTGCATCTTGTAATGTATAACTATTTCCACTAATTATAATTAAAATATTATCTGCGTTATGTCCAACACCCCCAGGAAACTCTGTTGTAGTTGTCGCCTCAGCAATTACAAAAACGCCAACTCCCAAAAAAACAAAAATCCCAATTAAAAACACCAAATGCTTTTTCCCAAAATTAATTGTAACTCTCATCCTCTTTAAAATACAACATTAATCAAGTTTATAAACTTTTTTATGATTTGAATTTCTCTAAACAGATTCCATTCTTTCAAGAAAATCACTTTTTTTCATTGAGGTATATGCAGTATAAACATCTCCTGCACCATAGATTGTGTAAATTGTTTCTTCATTATCTCCTAATATATGTCCTGTAGGAAATACAACTTTCCCACTTACAAGCCCATCTCTTTCCCAAGGTTCTGTTGCCTCTAAAATAGATTTTTTTGTTCTTGCAATTACATTTTGAGGAGTTCTAGAATTAACAAGTGCAAATTCTCCTGTGTAAATTCTTTCAGGATTCATTGTACCTGTATGATAAGGAATCACTGTTCCCTCTTTAATTTCAAAAGGAGTTCCTGCCAATCCTATCCAGCCTAATTTAGGATTTCTTGCTTCTAATAAAGTATGATTATCAATATCATTTATAACTTCGCACCAAAAATTCCTGTCAGCAAGTTGTTCCCACCCATCAACATAAACTATTTGCATATGAGGTTTTAATCCTACTATAACTGTATATTTTCCATTAACTCTTTTAGAATATGCACAACCATCTTTTGCTCCTAAAAGTATTTCTTCTGGTGTCAAGAAACCTTCTCTTTTTAATTCTATAATTCTTTTTTCTAACATATCTCCATCATACTGTTTCCTCCACCATTCTTTGTATGTTTCATTGCCAACACATGAAATTGCTTCTCCTGCTTCAATATTTGGGAAAATAATTCCAAAATCTTGCCAAGATAACAGATTCTGAGGATCACTTTCATGTGTTCTTTTATACATTGTCCTTGCAGTAAGTCCGTCATAACAAACAGGAAAACCATGAGCAACTGTTTCTCCTTCAACCTTGCCAATTCTTAAATCCTCAATTCCTCTACATCCGTGTTTTTCATCTGCAACAAATACAACCTCTTCATGTACTTTACTGCTCAAAATAATTTTTCCATCATCAACAATTCCTTCTCTTTTAGTAATCATAGAATTCAATCCTCTGCCATCATCGTAAATAACTCTTGGAAAAAGAATTATTTGATTTCCCCTACTAACAACCGCGGGATTAATTTCAGCAACTCGTTTTACAAAGGACTTAGAGCTAGGGAAATTGGAGGGAGGTTCGTCCTCCCTTTTTTTAGGAGTAAATAATATTCTTTTTGCCATTTTCATAAAACCATATGATTTAAGGTCTTTAAAAATTTTCTTATGGCAGATAAAACAACCTAAAAGTTTAAATAAAATAGATTAGTATATAGAAAATGCGAGTGAGTTTAATAGGCCCAGGAGATATAAAATTTCATTATCAAAACCTCCTAAAAATTCCAGAATAAGAACTAAATTCTCAACTTGAGAAAATCGCGCAATTTTTAATTGAAAGTCAAGCAGGAATAGAACTTCTCCCAGACAAGGGCATTTCATTAGAAGTTGCAAAACTTTACAAACAAAAAGGCGGGAAAAAATTGTCGGAGCTGTTCCAAAATCAGACAAAACTTTTGGGATAGAACATCTTCAGAAATATATTGACACAAAAGTAAATGGGAAACCTCTCTTCGACGAATTTATTGATACAGATAATTAGTTTAAGCATGATTTAATCAAAGGACTTTTAGGAGACAAACTTCTCTGCTTAGGTTCAAGTCCAGGAACTGATGGAGAAAGACAATATGCAATTTATCTTTACAAACTTATGCAAAAATTCAAACAAGGAGTTGAAGTTAGCGGAAAAAATATTCATCCAGAAATTCGCGCAGAAGAAAACTTTGAAGTTATTGTCTACTCGCCGTTTTTATTAAATAAAAAACTTCCAAAGGAAGATGAGGCCTATATGAAAAAATTTAATGTTAAATTAAATTATGTGAATTCTGCTGATGAGCTAAGGACAATTTTAAATTCCTAAACTTATTTAAACCCTCGTTCATTTTCATCATTATGTTTAAAGTACACACAATAGGTGGATACAATGAAGTAGGCAAAAATATGACAGCCATAGAATTTCAAGAAGACATATTTGTATTTGACTGCGGAATCCACTTGCCAGCAGTAATAGACCTCCAAGAATCAACCCAGGAACCAACTTCAAAAATGCTCGAAGATGCAGGAGCACTCCCAGATGATTCTTTTTTAATGAAAAACAGAAAAAAAGTTCGCGCATTTTTAATAAGTCATGCTCATCTAGACCATGTCGGCGCAGTTCTGCATATGGCAAAAAAATATCCACAAGCAGAAGTTGTAGGAACTCCATTCACAATTGAAATATTAAAAACTCTTATAAAAGATTCCCGCGCATTAGTAAGAAACAAAATCCACATAGTAAAACCAGATAGTTCAATAACAATAAGAGGAAGAAAACAAACCTACAAAATAGATTTCATAAATATCACCCACTCAACACCCCAAACTTCAGTTATCACACTCCATAGCAAAGACGGAGCAATTGTATACGCAAACGACTACAAATTAGATGACACACCAGTAATGGGTTCACCGCCAAATTACAAAAAAATAAAAGAAATCGCAAAAAAAGGAGTTAAACTTTTAATTATCGACGCTTTGTATTCAGGAGATGACAGAAAAACCCATAGTGAAAAAATTGCCCGAGCAATGGTTGAAGAAGTTCTTTTCACAGTTGACCACAGAAATAAAGCAATCATCATTTCAACTTTTTCCTCACATATTGCAAGATTAAAAAGTATTTTAGAATTTAGTAAAAAACTAAACAGAAAAGTAGTTTTTATTGGAAGAAGCTTGGCAAAATATGTAAACGCCGCGCAAAAAGTCGGAATCTCTCCAATAAAAGGAAAAGCAGAGATAGTAAGTTACACAAAACAAGTTGAATCGCGGTTGAGACAAATTGACAAGAGAAGACACGAATATGTAATTGTCTGCACAGGCCATCAAGCAGAACCAAATTCAATCCTCGACAGAATGGTTGCAGGAAAACTCCCATTTAATTTCAAACCACAGGACAGTGTCATCTTCTCTTCAAAAGTAATCCCAACTCCAGTAAACCAATCAGCAAGAGCAAAAATGGATAAAAAATTAAAACAAAAAGACGTCAGAATTTTTGATAATGTGCATGTTTCAGGACATGGTGGCAGAGAAGATTTAAGGGAAATGGTAAATTTATTTAAACCAAAACATATTATACCTTCGCACGGAGGACTTGACAAAACAACTCCTGCAATGGAGCTTGTCAAAGAAATGGGATACAAATACGGAGAAACAGCTCATCTTTGCCAAAATGGGAATGTTATTGAGGTGAAATGATTAAAAAATTATACACTTAAAAAATTCAAAACCAAAAGCCTTAAAATCTCTATTCAATTTATATTCTAATAAAAAAGAGGAAAATGCCACGTCAAGACATTGTCACAAGTTTAAGAAATGGAATTAAAAGAGAACATTCTATTAAGCAAGCGCAACAAACTTTAATCAATTCAGGATACAATATAAATGAAGTCCAGGAAGCAGCAAACTATCTCGCAGGAGAATTTGAACAATCAAAACAACCGCAAGAACTAGAATATAAAGAAGAGCAAGAAGAACAAGCAAAACAAACTCAGCAAGAACAATCTCCAGAAAAAATAGTTAAAAAAAAGAAATCTCTAATAGGAATAATTATTCTTTTTACCACACTTGTTCTTCTTATCGGACTTTTAGCTGTCGGAATAATTTTTCGAGAGCAAATTATTGAATTTATTGAGGAGTTGTTTTAGAAAATTTTATTTACAAATCCCAAGAAAATAGAATCTACAATCGGATTTCATTCATCAACTATTCTTGCTGATAAATCTGAATGATCAGTATCAACCCCAGAATCAATTACACAGACTTTGATACCATCACCAGTGTATCCAGAACTCCAAGCATCATTAGCATTGATCAAAGATGCACTTTTACTAAGGCTTCCATACACCGGCCTATTATAATAAACCTTTTCAACCCTCTCATCTCGAATTAATTTAAAAAATGCTTCTTCTGTCATCTCAACAGCAATACTTTTAGAATATCTATTTGGAATTTGGCGATTTATAATATCTCTTATTTCAGTTTCTGAAAACCCAGAAACTAAATCTTCTGCTTTAGAAAAATCTTTTAATTCAATAATAATAATAGGAACGAAAGTCTCATTAATTTTTATTTATCCTTGTTCTGTAACATTTGTTTGATTAATCTCAGGATATTTTAAAAATGTTCCTTATTTTCAGTATCTCCGCAGACAGCTCTTTCAAAGCTGTTTGATTAAGCTAATATAAAACAAATCATTATATAATTCTCCAGATAAATTCAATAAATCATCACCAATAAATAAAAATCA
>JAFCDB010000037.1 GCA_017609885.1 Candidatus Pacearchaeota archaeon | reverse complement strand
TAAATCTATGCAAATCAAAATACTTGCAAGGATTGTTTGTTATCAAATTAAATTATTGATTCGATGCGATGATAAAATAATTAGCATCGACGTGCTAATTATTAGACACGCTCCAATAAAAGATAATTTTATTAACTCTATTTTCTTATTTTTTTAATGAGAGGTGAAAAAGCGCAGTTTTATCTTATTGCAGCAGTGATTATAATTGGAGTGTTGATTGGCTTAGCTACAGTAACAAATATTGTTATTGATAAAAAGACGAGCATGAAAGAAAAAGATTTGCAAGATGAAATAAAACTAGAAAGTGAGAATGTAATTAATCACGGGATTTTTACTATGCCTCCTGCAGGTATGAATATTTTGTTACAAGAATTTGCTCTTGAATATAAAAATTATATTTCAGATGACCAGGATGTTCTTTTTGTTTATAGTGATGCAGAAACGATTAGAACAGGTGGGAAAGTTTATGTTGTTTCACTTTTTCATGTTCAGAGTGAAATTTCATTAGTTATTGGAAGCGGTGAAACTAGCCTTCCTATTGATACAGCAGAATTGGTAGAAAGTGAAATTCTTGTTGGAGGAGTTACTGGTCATACCGTGATTATAAAAGTCGGCGAGGTGAATTATGAATTTGAATTAACAGAAGGGCAGAATTTTTATTTTGTTATTCGTAAACCTATGGAGTTGCAAGGAGGTTAAATGATAAAGTGAAAAATAAAAAAGGGCTGAGTGTAATGATTGCGTATGTAATATTGATAGTTATTGCAATTACATTGAGCATTGGAGTTTATACTTGGTTGAAAGTTTATGTTCCTAAGCCGGGAATTGAGTGTCCTGTAGGGGCTTCGTTGATTATTCGGGATGTTGTTTGTAACGATCACAGTGTAGGTAATAACGAAGTTAAAATAACTTTTGAAAATAAGGGGCTGTTTGATGTTGATGGAGCTTATATTAGGATTGGGAATTCTCAAACTGGGAGGGATGATGGCAGGAATCCTTATAATCCTGTTTGGGAGATAGAGCCGATTGGAGGACAAGATGTTGCTCCTTTGAAACCGGGTTTTTTTTATTTTATTGGAGAAAGGGGATTTAGAGCAGAGACTGGTGAAAGATCTGTAATCTTTGATTATGGAAAGGTTTATGAGGGAGGAGGAAAACCTCTTGATGATAATGCTGTTGGAATAAAAAAAATCCAAATCATCCCGTTTGTTTTAGATAGAGAGACAAATGAGATTGCGTTGTGTGAGGATGCAACTGTTACTCGGAGTGAGAGTTGTAGTTGAATTTTTGGGAAAGGGAAAATTGTTTGCGGGAAATTTTGTGGAAAGGGAGGGAACAAAAAAATTCCTTCGATACTCAGGAATTTTTTTGGGAAATAAGTTAATGCATAAAGGGGAAATGATTTGTAGATTCTGTTTGTTGCGCGGTTTTTTATCCTGCCCAACCCACCCAAACCTGGCTTCGCCAGGTAAATTTTGAAATAAAAAAACCGCGCTGAAAATTTGGAAAGGATAATTTAAATCATAATAAATATTGTTCCAGAGATTTGCAGAATTCCTGCGGAGAATCTTTCTCGCAACCTGACTCGCCTTTTTTTCATTGCTCACCTTTCGCACCGCTCGTCAAATCACTCGCGAAGGCAGATCGGGAGCATTCTCTAGGGGAGGGTGGGGTGGAAAATTATTCAAACAAAAAACCCGGCTTTGGTGAAAACATTTTTCTCAATTCCCTACCCGCCCGCCCAGCATTGCTCGACGTGATTTGTCTCGCAATGTAGATTTTAAATTGAGAAAAATGTTATATATCCTATGATTTCACCAAAGCCAAAAACCCAAAGATATTTAAATTAAATATTTGTAATATTAATATGATAAAAAACAAAAGAGGAATTTCGCCGGTAATTGCAACTGTGCTTTTGATTGTGATAGTTGTTGTGGCTGCTGTAATTATTTTTCTTGCGCTCCGCGGATTTAAAGGAGAAGTTATAACAAAGTTCGGAGAGCCAATTGAAAATGCTTGTGCAGATGTTGACTTAGATGTTAGTGATGAGGGAGATAGTATTTTTATAAATAATTTAGGGGATGTTGGAGTTGCGAAAATAAATATTGTTAATATTGATGGAACTGTTGAGGATTATAATATTGGACTTGCTCCATCTCGTTCAACTACAATTACTGAACATTCTGGAACTCCAGATAGTGCAATCCCAATTTTAGAAGGAGTTGATGAAGATGGATTTACTGCATACCATACTTGTGATAGGGAGTTTTTCTTCTAGAGAAAATGAAAAATAAAAAAGGGGTTTCAGGAATTATTGCAACAGTTTTGCTGATTTTAATTACTATAACTGCGGTTTTTTTAATTGCGAGTTTTGTAATTCCGTTTATTAGAGATAATTTAGAAAATAGGAATGAGCTGACTTGTTTTGAACTTGGAGATA
The DNA here is from genome assembly GCA_017609885.1 of Candidatus Pacearchaeota archaeon. Classification (GTDB taxonomy): domain Archaea; phylum Nanobdellota; class Nanobdellia; order Pacearchaeales; family GW2011-AR1; genus JACPLR01. Next base: position 1,732 of record JAFCDB010000037.1, on the reverse strand, counting down.
AGGCGAAACTTGTCCGTGATAAATCTTGTTATCAAGATACTTTTTCTCCTGCTTATACAAATGTGTGGGTTAAAATGTGGGAGGCAGATATTGAGAAGTTTTATTTAGAGTTGGAGAATTCTGATGGAAATGTTGATTATAAAGTTGAGGATTGGTCTTGGAATCATGATGGAGAGGAGAGGGAATTTCCTTATAATGGAGAGATTTATACAAGAGTGAGTATTGGCGCGATTATTGGGGAGCAAAGATGTTCAATTAGTGATACAATTAATTTAGAGAGGTGTCCTACACCATGAGAAAGGCGCAGATTTGGGTTGAGACAGTGATTTATACTTTGATAGGGTTGGTTTTGATTAGCTTAGTTCTTGCAGTTGCAATTCCTGCGATTAATGAGCAAAAAGACAGGAGGATTGTTGAAGATAGTATAAATGCAATGAATTCCCTAGATAATAAAATTCTTGAGGTGTACAATATGGGGCCTGGAAATCAGCGGGAAATTAGTATTGTTGTTCAAAAAGGAGAGTTGATTATTAATTCAGATGGAAATGAAATTAATTTTTCTATTTTAGAAAGTGCTTATGCTGTGAGCGAAGTTGGAAGGGAGATTGAAATTCCAGGGACTAATTTGGAAATTGAAACAACTGAAAGAGGAGATGATTTTAACATTGTTATTTCAAGGAAATTTGAAACTCTTGAACTGCAGTTTAACGGAGAGGGCAATCGTAAGGGAACTTTTTCAGCTTCGCCGTTGCATTATAGGTTGATAGTTGAGAATAAGGGGCGGGATGATTCTCTTGGTTCTTCTGACTTAATTAGGATTAATATTTATGAAGTTTGAATGTTAGAAAGTATTTTATTGTATCCAACTTTTAACTTCTGGCATTTGCTCTTCAATAAATTTGATGATTTCTTTTTTGAACTTTGGATTAAGTGATATTCCTGAGTAATTTGGTTTATTTTTAATGAGTAACCAATTTCTTTTGATTAAATCTTTAATTATTTTATCTAAGTTTGGGAATCTTTTGAAATGTTCTTTTCTATTATATTTTGCTCCCCAGTTTTTCTTTGAAAATGTTAATTTGAACATTAGTTGAGCTTCCTCTTTTTCCATTAATTTTACAGAAATCCTGAATATTTAAATGTTTCTGATTTTGATAGTTCAAACCATTTTAAGAGAAACATTTATAAAATCTAATATTTTAATAATTTTATACAAAATGGAAAATAAAAATCAATCAGCATTTTTAGAATATTTTGGAGATACTCCGAAATTGAGGTTTTTGAATTTTTTAATTGGAAATCATTTTTTTGATTTTAATATGACAGATATGGCTAGAGAGGCGAATATTAGTTACAATTCTTTGGTTGTTTTTTTTGATGAATTTTTAGAAAAAGAAATTCTTGTTAAGACGAGGAGAGTTGGGAAGTCTGATATGTATAAATTGAATATGGATAATGTTATTGCTCAGAATTTTTTGAAGTTTGCATGGTTTTTGACAAAGCAGAATTTGGGTGTTGAGGAAGAAGAAAATATTTCAATTATTCAAGAGCCAGAAATAAAAGGGAAAGTTGCTGCGTAGAAAATGTTATTTTGAAAGTGTTAGGAATATTTAAAAACTTCTTTTAATTAAGGAGTTTATGAAAAAAGTTGCGGTGATTTTTGTTTTGGTTTTTTGTTTGAGTTTAGTTTCTGCTGTTTGGTGGAATCCTTTTTCTTGGTTTGAGCCGAGAT
>JAFCDB010000006.1 GCA_017609885.1 Candidatus Pacearchaeota archaeon | reverse complement strand
TTCTCGCAGAAGCGAGAAATTTATAAAGTTCAGATTGTTTGTTCATTTGACTTACCTCCTTTAGTCAATAAAAGTGGTAAGTCACTTTATTTTATATAGGGTTTCACCAAAGCCCAAATTATAAAACTTAATAAACCCCAAATTCCTTAAACAACCATGAAAAAGAGGAAAATAATTTCAATTTCGTTAATAATTTTAGGAACACTTCTCTTATTAAATTCTCAAGTTCAAATCCTCGGAGCTGTTGTAGGGCTAAAAGAAATCACAGCAAATATAAGTCTAGTAGCCGGAGTAATTTTTATCTTGCCAATCAAGATAAGAAGGTATATTTCCTAATGCTTTTTCAATTGCAGATTCCTTTCCTTGTTCTCTTTCTGTTTCCATAAATCCTTAAGAAAATCTCCCTTTATAAAACTTTCCCTATGTCACCACTCCCTAATAACACACAATAGAAAAACTTATAAACTCTAAATACTTCAATAAACTATGGCATTAGATGATATGATTAATAGAGAAATAATGGAAAAAGGACTTAAAGTTATCAGATTACAAGAGATGGCAAAAAACTTGAGTAACGGACAACCAGCTGTATCTAATGGAAGTTATGTAGATGCACTTCAAGATTTTGGAGACATATCACCAGAACAAATAGAATATTTAGAGGATAAACAAGAATGGGTTATAAAAGATGCAATGAAAACTGCACTTCCTGAAGCAATTGAATCTGCAGGAGAGAAATTTTCAGAAATAATTGAACCTTATTATTCTGAATTAGTTGATGATTTATCAATAGAAGGATTGCAAGTAGCATTAATTAATTCTCCAAGCATTGAATTTAATAGGGATAATGGGAGATATGAAAGAATTAATGATGCAAAAGAAGAACTTGAAAGATGGAGTGAAAGAGCTGAAAGAAATAATATTGGTGCTTATATTAGGGATGTAGAAAATTCAGTGTTTGCGACAGTAATTAGAACTGCAACCCAAGAAGAAATTAAAGAGTTACTTAATCAAAGAGTAAGAATTTATCAAAATGTATTTCTTAGAAATTTCGTAGATGAAGAAGGAAAATTAGATAAAAAGGAAATGAGAGAATATTTAAAAATTAATAGCTATGAAGATAAAAAAACTAGAACTGTTATCGGTGAAATGTATGTAAGACAAGAACTTCAAAGAGCACAATATTCTTCTCGGTATGATGGAAATTATGAAGATGAGGAAAATGATGAAGACGAGGAATATGAGGATGATGAACTCCTAGAGGCAATTTAATTATTTTACTTAAATTCCTCTAAAAATTAACCAACAACTTCATTAACCAACTCTGCCATCTTGCCAATAAAATCTTCAGTTACTTCCTGCCACTGCTGAATCTCTCCGCCCTTCAAATCCCTAATTGAACCATGCATAATTCCTTTATGAATTTCATACAAATCATTAAACGCAGTTGCATAATGCATATCCAACATCTTAGGATCAACAAAAGTTTCCTTCAACAAACCTGAAATATGTTCTGGACTTGAAGGTGTTACATTTGCAGCCATAAGAGCTGCCTGCGCAGAATCAACCATTGCCCAATACAAACCTTCAATTGCCCCAAGCTCTGCCATCTGGCTCCTGCGAAAATGCTGCGGCGCTCGTTGAAGCGCAGTGTAAATTGCCTCAGGAGTTGAACGAATCAAACCCTGCGCCAACAAAGATTTCAACGGATTAAAAAAACCCCCAACATCAACTAATGCCTCGCCATGTCTCAAAATATTCATCACAATCGGATTCCCTTTTAACATATCATTCCACCAAGTTGTCAAACGCGTTGTCGTAATATGCAACTCGCTCTTGTAAGGATTTGCTGAAACAAGTTTCCCAAGCTCCTCACGATACCACGCAATCAATTCCTGGTCCCACTGAATCGAAGCATCATCAATTATCAAAATTAAATCAACATCACTTCCAGGAACAACCCTTCCCTTAACTGAAGAACCAAAAAGCACAATCGCCTTAATCATCCTATCAAATTTCTTGTAAACTTTCACCGCAAAATCCATCGCAATATCTTTCTCAGTTTTCAAGTTAAGAGTTCTTGCTTTTATTTGATTTTTTTTAGAAACTTTTTTCGCAGATTTCTTCCTATTATTTTTCTTACTTGTTTTCACCATTTTATCCAACCATATATTTCAGCAGCATTATCGCAATAAGCACTATTAACGCAACATACATTTTGTCCTTGTCCTCCCTGATTGCAAATACAATCGCGACTATTACGCTTATTATTACTCCTATTCCATATAAATCTAACATCACGTATCATATCTCACATCTTTTTATTACTAATACCAAGTAATTTTATTTTATAAACATTGTGTTACATTAAAATCAGTTTGTTGTTTCTTTTATTTTGAATTGAGAAAGGAATTGCAGTTCGCTTTTCCGCTCCATGGTCGCGGAGCTCACAGGGAATTCAGCAAATCTATGGAACAATCTTTAATGAGAAACAACTTTATTCAACCCCAAGAAAATCAATTCTACAAATCATAATTGAATTTTCAGCATTAACTTATTTCCCAAAAAATCTCGTAACCTGACTCGCCTTTCTTTCCTTTTGCAAATCTCCCGCACCACTCATCAAATCACTCGTCCCGAGCCCAAGGGAATTTTTTTGCTCCCCTTCCCCAAATTCTCCAAATTAAGCATTTGGTGTCCCACTAAATCTCGATTGTCCTCCTTGCACCTGCCCGCCGAGTTCTGTTGGTAGTGTTGAAAATCCACTTCCGTACATGCTGAAGTGTTGTTCAGGAAGCATTGTTCCATAACCTGCGAAGTATGGTGCAGGAGCTTCCTGACTAAAGTAAGGAGCAGAAGTCCCAACAATTGGCGAACCAAATGCCTCCAACATATAAGGAAAAGGGCTTGTCTTAAATTGATTTACAAAACCCCCAATTTCATTAATCATCATCGTGCCCTTTTTCAACGCCCCTGCTTTTTCCAACGCCTCCAAATGCTCTTTAGTTGGAACATTTCCCATACCCATGGGAAGATGAGAATCTTCATATCCAAAATTATCACTCAAATGAACATGCTTAACATCTTTCCCAACAAGTTTAGTTGCCTTAATTAAATCTTCTTCTTTAAATCCCTGCTTCTTTAACATATTCAAATGTCCGACATCCCAGGTAATCCCAATAACCTGTTCAGCTGCTTTTTTTGCCTGACTTTTACTCATGCCATCTTTCACAGCTTTTTCAACAAACTGATTTCTACTTTTTTTAATCAATTCCATAAAATCCTTTGGATTTGCATAAGCCATTCCAGTATACATATTTTCAATACTTACAATTGGAGCATTCTTACCATATTTTTTATAAGAATGCAGCGCAACATTTGAAAAAGTATCTGCAGATTTATTAATTGCAAAATCCTCAACTTTTTTGAAGATTTCTGGGGATTTTATAGCACTTAATTTCTGCAGAGATTCAGATAATAACCTTTGTTTCTCTCCAACAGATTCATAATTAAAAAGAAATTCTTTATTAGGATTTAACTCAAAGTTTTTCTTTCCATCTTTCTCAACTTCAATAAAGTAACCTTTCTTTTCGGCATTATCATAAATTTTCTTAACTTCTTCTGAATATGTTTTAGCAAGTTTCTTCAATTTTTCTCTTGCTTCTTTACCTTTTATAGTATTCTCATCTTGATATTTGTATGCTTCTTCAAACATCATATTAAAAGTAGATTCTGCATTTTCAACAAAAACCTTTGCTTTATTTAATTGATTTACAGCCATCTGTTCTTCAGGCCCAAGAGGAATTTGGACTCCTTTTTCCTGAGCTTCAACAACATTACCTAATTTAATTAAACTTCTTCCAATAATTTCATCTGTATTTTTATTTAAACTGGCAAAATTTTCTATTTTACTCCTCCACTGAGAAGCATTTGCATTATCTAACATTTGTTGAGGACTTTTCTTTAATGATTCTCCTGTTTCAGCAACAGTTTCAGGATAATACCTCTCCTCCTCCTTGAAAACCGTTTTTATTTGTCCTGTACTTTGATCAACAGCAACAATCTGCCTTTCTTTAAATTCACCTTTCTCCCCACGAACAAATTCAGTTCCTGCCATGTTTGCAGAATGCATTGTTACAGGAGTTGGATTTTCTGGGTCTATCATATGTGCCTTGTCAATTGTATCTTTTAATTTCTGTTCTGAAATTTTTTGAAACATCTCATCATATCCTCCGCCACCCTCACTCTGCCTCATTCCTGACGCTTCAACATCTTGAATTGGGGCATGCACTGAAACTTTAGAACCAGTTAATTTACTTAATCTTCCCATTTCTTTAAAATGCTGTTTGGGAATTTGGTCTTGAATCTGCCCACTAATTGACCCTATTTCAATTTGTTTAAATCCCTGACTTAAATTAGTATTTGCCTCAACAATTTGCGCAGCAGTATCTGGTCGCAAAGAAGTTCCAATTTGCCCTCCAGGCAATCTATACCCAATAAACTCTCCACTATCTGAATCTAATCCATAATTTCCTCCAGGATAAAAATAACTATAGTTTGCCATTGTAAATTAATAACAAAACAGATATATAAATTTATCTTATTTTTGAAGGTGTCTAAAATTTAACAAAAGGTCTGAGATTATTTTTGTATTGGTATCTTTCAATACCATAATATTTACACGTCCACTAACCCTAATTTGTAGACAAAAAAATAGAAAGGTTTAAATATGTAGACACCCATATATTATTATGTATATTGAAAAAAGAAAACAGGGAAAGAGAATAAAGTATTATCTTGCACATTCTTTTCGAGAAGGGGGGAAAATTCATAAAACAAGAAAGTATCTTGGAGCAGATTTAAATGATATTACATTAAAAGAGCGAAAAGAAAAAGCCGAGAGACTTATTTTAGAAGAAATCAGTTTGTATACAATAATCCAGGATCCCTTAAAAATTAAACTTCCCAAGAGAATTATTGAATTTGTTGAAAATTTAGAAAAAGAAGAGGAATTAAAAGTTTTTCATTTATCTGAAAAGCAATGGGAAATATTTTCTGAATTATTTACATATAGTACAAATGCTATTGAAGGAAGTGAACTTACTACACAAGAAGTAAAACAACTTTTAGAAAAAGATAAATGGCCAAAGAAATCAAAAGAAGATATTGCAGAAGCTTATGGTGTTGATGAAGCAATTAAATATATCAGAAAAACAAAAGAACACTTATCATTAAATTTGATATTAGAAATTCACAGGGTAGTGTTTAAAAATTCAAAAAATTTTGCAGGTAATTTTAGAAAAAGAGGAGAAGAAGTTTCAGTAAGAGATGGTTTTGGAAACATTGTTCATGTGGGTGCACCTCAATCAAGAGTTGTTTCATTATTAAAAGAACTAATTAAATGGTACAATAAAAATAAGAAAAAATATCCTGCATTGATTCTTGCAGCAGTTGTTCACAATCAATTTGAAAATATACACCCCTTTGCAGATGGAAACGGAAGAGTAGGTAGATTGTTGTTAAATAATATTTTAATAAAGAATAAAATGCCTCCTGTGAATATAAATTTGAAAAATGTAAGGGAATATTATAGAAGTTTGCAAGAATATGAAAGAAAGCATAATTTAAAACCCACAATAAATCTGCTAATAAAAGAGTATCGGATTTTAAAAAGAAAATTTAAAAAATAGGTGTCTACGTTTTGTTTTTGTGGTCACCTCTTCAATAATCTGCTTTGGATTTGCCCTAATTATTTCTGCTTTCATGAAAAAATTCAGTCTTTAGACTATTTAAAATCCTATGCTTTTTACCGTCGATAAAACACTAAAAAAGAGGCAGAATGAAATTAATTATATTCGCAAAAGCGGAGGAAAGAATCAAAGACCAAGACCTTCGAGATTTCAATGCCCAGTCGGTGCATCGAAAAAAATTTAATGCCTGGTTGATGTATCGTTGAAAAAAGTGCGATTTTTGACCCCGGCAAAAGCACCCTCACCAAAATCAAAAAAACTAAATATTTATTTCAATTCATACTTCCTCTTTTCCTTTTCCCAGCCCTTCTCTCTATCTTGTTCAACTTCCCCACCAGTTACATATTTTGTTTTATCTCTAAATTCACCCTGCCCATTTCTATTAACTGAAACATCGCCTCTTTGCCAGGGATTAGAAATATCTTGCCTTACAATTTCTCCAGTATTTCTTGTTTCTATTTCAGAATTCAACTCTCCTCTTGACAAGGCAATATTCTCTGTTTCAGACGGCCCAATATTTTCATAAAGTTTATTTTCTTCCTCTTCACCAGAAACTCGATAACTAATATCACCTTTATCCTCATCATCTCCCCTCACGCCCACAAATCCTCCTGCACTCTGCTCCAAAGGAACATTCTCAACAATTTGCCCTTGACTTTCAGGTGCAATCTCCACAATTTCCCCACCCTCATCACTATCTAAAAAATCACTCAGCTTCTCCAGCTCAATTTCCTCGTTAACCTCTTCAACAACCTCTTCTAAGTCTCCCTCTTCTTCATCTTGCTCATCTTCTGGTTCTTTTTCCTCTTTATCTTCATCAGCCATAAAATATAGAAGTATAAATCATATATATTTTTTTTGGTTAGCAAATTTTTAGCTCTTTACCAAAGTAATTTTTTACAATCTTCTGCATCTCTTCGAATCTCCTTTTATTCCGCCCAATAAGCAGCGCCTTTGACTGTGAGGTTGCATTAATAATTAAATTACTTCCATCAATTTCCACATTTTTAATTTCAATCGGAGAAATAATTGTTGAAACAAAATTCTCTGCGTCTTTTAAGCCATGAGGAATTGCAACAACTTTTATTTTTTTCCCAATTGTTTCGCTCATCTTTTTTAAATTAACACTGTTATCTCCAATTGCCTGCTGCACTTTCACTTTCGGAACAACAAAAACAATCATATTATTATAGGAAAAACAATGTTTTGGAGCGACACGGCTAATTCGAGCAAATAAATTTATGTACCTCATAACCTGCATATCAATTGTTTTTATCATATAATCACCGACGGACAATTTTCTAATTAGAAAAGACTTTATAAATCTTGCCTATCTAATTATTATATGGAAAAATCACGTATTGTTTTCCACGACCAGATTGCAAAGAACAAAAGAAACTCTGTTTTCTTAATAATAGGAATTATTATAGTCATGGTTCTCCTTGGATATGTTATTGGAATGGCAATGGGTCCAGATTATTTTACAATCATTATGATAGTTGCAATTATAGTTTCAGTTTTTTATGTTTGGTTCGGGTTTTACAATAGTGACAAAATCGCACTTGTATCTGTAAATGCAAAACCTGCAAGCCATGAAAAACACAGAATGCTGTACCATAGTGTAGAATCAATGGCTCTTGCTTCAGGACTTCCAATGCCAAAAGTTTATGTTATGCCTGGAAATCAAATAAACGCGTTTGCAACAGGACGAGATCCAAAACACGCAGTTGTCTGTGTTACAAAAGGAGCAATTGAAAAACTTGACAAAAGAGAATTAGAAGGAGTGATTGCCCACGAACTCGGACACATTGCAAATTATGACATCAGATTCATGACATTAACTGCTGTTCTTGTTGGGATGATTGCAATTATTTCTCAAATTTTTCTGCGAAGTTTGTGGTTTTCTGGAGGAAGAAATAGAGACAATAAAGCACAAGCGATTTTCATGATAATTGGAATTGTGCTGGCAATTTTAGCTCCGATTGTAACTTATTTTGTGCAGATGGCAATTTCTCGTAAGAGAGAATATAGTGCTGATGCAACTGCTGTTAAATTTACAAGGACACCAACTGGTTTGATAGAAGCTTTGAAGAAAATAAAAAACGAACACGAGCCCTCAAAAAAAGTGAGCAAAGCTGTAGCGCCGTTATTTATCTCTGATCCTTTAAAGATGAAAGCAAGTGGTTTGAGCAGTACGCATCCTCCTATTGAAAAAAGGATTAATGCTTTGGAGAGGATGTGATAGATTCATTAAAAAGTTTAGAGAGAAAATTTATCATGAAACCCCGAGAAGAGGAAATCCAACGTCAAAATAGAGTGTTGAATTGCCTCTAATGGGGAAAAAGAGGTGATAATAAACTTAAGTATAAAGACTATTTAAATCTTTCTATGATGTTACTCTTCCAAAATGACGGAGGCAATTCTGCCATCTTTATATAATCATCTCCCAAAAAGACTACTTAAGCATTTGTGTTATCAAATCTATATTTTTATAAACTCTTTTAGGTTATTCAAATTATGGAAAACAAAATCGAGAAAATCGGGCAGGAGCAGTTCCATCATTTTGTATTCAACCAAAAACTTTCATGGCAGGAAGTAATTTATGATTTGATAAACACAGAACAGCTTGACCCCTGGGATATCAATCTTTCAATCCTCGCAAATAAATATCTTGAAAAAATCAAAGAACTTGAAGAAACGAATTTTATCCTTACCAGCAAAGTAATTTTCATTGCCTCTCTAATGCTAAAACTAAAATCAGAACTTTTGTTAAATTTATATATCAAAAATCTTGATGATATTTTATTTGACAGAAAAAAACAAATTACTCAGGAAAAACTTTCACTTGAAGAATTTGACCAGGATGAAATTCCTGAACTTCTTCCAAGAACTCCATTGCCAAGATTTAAAAAAATAAGTTTGCAGGAACTAATCAGTGCATTAGATAAGGCAGTAAAAACAGAAACGCGGAGGGAAATAAAAAAACAAATTGAAAAAGAACAAATTGAAAGGACAAAATTCTTCATTCCAAAAAAAACAATTAGTTTAACTGACAGAGTTAAAAAAATTCATGCAAAAATAAAATTGCTTTTTGAAAAGCAAGAACAAATAAAATTCAGTGAAATTTCAGGAAATAAAAAATACGAAAAAATTGATGCTTTTGTTCCACTGCTGCATTTGGACAATCACAATAAACTCTGGCTCCACCAAAAAAAACACTTTGATGAAATTTGGATTCATAAAAACGGAGAAAAATTTATTAAGCGCGATGAAATAATTACAAACAAAATTGAAGGGAAATTTGAGGAACAACTTGGAAAGGAAAATTAATTATTTCCCCTTCTTTTTCACAATCTTCTTCTCAATTTTTTTCTTTTCTTTCTTAATCTCCCCCTTCCCCTGCTCCTTACTCAAAGGTCCTGTTATCTTAACCATCAATCCTGGCAAACCTGTCCCAACTGGAACTGGTTGATTTAAAATTATATTTTCAATAACACTTAGCAACTCATCTCTGCTTCCTTTAATTGTTGCATTTACAAAATGTTTATCAGGAGTTTCAAAACTTGCTTTTGCAAGAATACTGCTCTTTTTCGAAATAATTCCCATCCTCGTAATCCCCCGAATTTCCCCATCAACAGTCATCTCGTCCGAAACAAGTTTTATATGCCTCTTATCAATATCAAGTCCCTGCGATTCAAGAACTTTTTTAATCTCATTTGAAATCAACTGTTTTGCTGCTTCAATTCCAAAAATATCCGCAACCTCATAAATGTTATTTGTAATTGTCTTATTTCTATTAACTCCTTTAAACTCAACAATTTCTTTCAAATTCGAACCGCTTGTTAAAATCACAAAATCCTTGCCCCGTTTCGCAACCAAAACCTGTTCAATTCCTTTAACTCCTGAAATAATTGTGCTCTTCATTTTTTCTTTTAATTTATAAATTTCCTTAAAGTCAGAATTAGGTACACTTACAATTATTGAATGGTCCTTGAGATAAACTTTATGCTCTTTTGATTTTAATTTCTCAGCAATTGTGTTGATGCTCATGTGCGACCTCTTAATTGATTTTGGATTTATAGCAAGTTCAATTTTCTTGTCAGAAAAATTAATTTTAGCTTCAGATAAAATTTCCTCCAGTTTAATCTCTTTGATTTTTTCTGCGATCACTTTGGAATTTTTTTCATTGTTGTTTTCATTGTCTAAGTGGATTTCCATTGCAGGTGTTGAAGGTTCTTTCCGTGCGTCAAATATTTCTATTAATCTTGGGAGCCCGAGAGTAATCTGCATTTCCTGAACTCCTGCAAAGTGGAATACATTGAGCGCCATTTGAGTTGAAGGTTCTCCAAAACTCTGAGCAGTTATAATTCCAATAGCTTCTCCTGGCGCAATTTTTCCGTCAAAATGTAATTTAGAAACATCAATTCCATCATCTCCATACTTGAATTGAATAATTTGCCCAATTGCATCTCTAACAGTTCCATCATATTCAACTCTTAAATCTTGCAGCGCGTTTGCTAATCTTCTATACAAATACCCAGACTTCGGAGTTCTTAAGGCAGTATCCATCAACCCATCTCTTCCAGTAATCGCGTCAAAGAAAAACTCATGTGGATTCAAACCGTCCATATATGATGAGTAAATAAATCCTTTAGCTTGAGGCGAAAGGTCTCCTTCTTTAAAATGCGGAAGCGTCCGATTATAATATCCTAAATTAAATCTTTCAGAAAACAAAACTTTCTGCCCGACAGAACAAGAAATTTGTGTAATATTCAAAAGATTACCTCCAGAACCTGACGCAATCATACTATTAACAGACTTCTCTTTAGGAAATTGCTCTTTCACAATTTTACCAATTTTAGTTCTAATTTCATTAAGTATCTGCAGAATTTTAATCTCCCGCGACTCTTCCTCTGTTTTCCCAGGGATTATTGCAAGTGTCTTGTCATTGTATGAATCAATAATTCTTGCAGTTTTCTCCTCGCCTTCTTTAATAATTTGCTTTGTCTGCTCTTTTGTCTTATCCTCAACATCCAAATCATCAATTGAAATTGTAAATCCTGTCCTTGATAAATAATTAGTCCCCAATTGAAAAGCATTTGTAATTGCCTGAATTGTCTTTTCCCTTCCAACTTCCTTGTCAATCGCTCTGGTGATTTTGTCATTTTCAACACCAAAGCTATATTTGTCAGTAAGATCATTTTTAGTTATTTCATTTAAAATTGATTTGTTTTTTTCTGGAAGGATTTTCATAAAAACATCTTTCCCCTGAACATCTTTGTTTATCTTCTCTTTCATTCCTAAATTGAAAAGCAGTTGCTGCGCTTCAGATTTGTCAACCTGGCTTTTTCCTAAGATGTAATTTCCAGTAACAGCATCAGCAATTGTTCCTATAAGATTGACGCCGTTTTTTGGACTAAATAAATTATTATTTACATTTAACAAAATGCGTGCTTCTGCTCTGGCTTCCTCTGTTTGAGGAACGTGGATGTTCATTTCATCTCCGTCAAAATCTGCATTGTAAGGAAAACAAACAGCAGGGTGCAGTCTAAATGTTCTGTAAGGCAAAACTTTAACATAATGAGCCATTAAACTTCCTCTATGTAAACTTGGGTGTCTATTGAATAATACAATATCGCCGTCCTGCAAATGCCTCTCAACAAAATAACCTGGCTGAAGCTCCTCAATAATTTCCTGTCTCAATTCCTGAGTTATTTTCTTTCTTCTGCCGTCTGGCCGAACAATGTAATTTGCCCCAGGATATTCATCTGACAAAACTAATTTTTTAAGTAGGTTTATATTTAAAGTTGTAACCTCTTCATTCACAGTCAACACCATTGCAATTTCGTTGGGAACTCCAACTTCATTTATTTTCAAAAACGGGTCTGGAGAAATTACTGTTCTTGACGAAAAATTCACTCTCTTCCCTGCAAGGTTCTGCCTGATTCTCCCTTCTTTTCCTTTTATTCTTTCTGTTATTGTCTTTAACGGCTGTCCACTTCTATGCCTCGCAGGAGGAATCCTTGCAATTGTATTGTCAAAAAATGTAGTAATATGATACTGAAGCAAATCCCACAAATCGTCAATAATCACTTCTGGAGCCCCAGCATTCAAATTTTCCCAGAGCCGCTGATTTGAACGGATAATGTCTCCAAGTTTGTGAGTTGTATCATCTTCACTTCTTTCTCCAGATTCTAAAGTAATGCTCGGCCTCATCATAACACTCGGAACCAAAAGCACAGTTAAAACTGCGTGTTCTGGCCTAAAAGTTTCAGGATTAATTCCAATAAATTTTAAATCATCATCGCCGACTTTTTCAAGAATCTCCCTCACCTCTGGGGGAAACAATCTTTTCTTCCCAATCATAAAATTCGACGGCTTTTCTAACTTGACTTTTTCCTGCACTGCATTGCAATAAAAACACTTTTTTGTATCTTTTGCTTTTTTTAATCTGTCTGCTGGACCGAGCTTCTCAATATTTTTTTCATCTACTAAAATTCTTCCGCATTCCCTGCAAAAACTTCTTAAGAAAGTATGGATTATAGGAATATATTTTATATGAAAAACCGGCCTTGCTAAATTAATGCTTCCAGGATATCCAGGGCAGTCGCGCATTGTTGCTCCATCTGTCCTGCACCTAACACCGGGGTCTATTGCTCCTAATCTAAGGTCCATCAACCCCCCATCAACAGGATAGCCATCGATATCATAAAGTTCAGGAGTTATAATTTTCGCAACACTTAGTTTCTTAATTTTTTCTGGACTAAGTAAACTAAATTTCAATGCTTTGATTTGTTTTTTTACTGGTTTCATTTTACATGGATATATTTCACTCCTCTACTTTTAACATAATCTGTATTAACTTCTATCCTCCTCCGATCACTCTCCATTCCAAATATCCTCCACAAATCAAGCAAGTCTAGATATTCTGAACTATCTGATCCCAATTTATTATTATGTTGTTCTTTTCCTTTTTCATCAAAGTGTTTTTTTACTGGTTTCATTCTTCATATTTATCCTTCATTTCTAATGATGTATGAATATGCATTGCCAGCAGTTCGTCTAATAAAAGTTTGAAAGCATAAGAAACTTCTACTGGCTCAACATCATTGTCGCCTGTCAGCGGACAGTACATTTTGTTTCTGATTTTGTCATTAACTGCAAGAGCCCCTGTTTTTTTTGCTACATAAAGAGTTGTTTTATCTGAATCATATCTTTCTTTCAAAAGCAAGCTTGCCCCATGTGCAACAAGCGCCTGCTGCTCCATCTCTCCTAATCTTAGTGCTCCTCCTCGTGCCCTTCCCTCAATCGGCTGCCGTGTCAAAAGCGCAACTTTCCCACTTGCTCTCGCATGCATTTTATTCGCAACCATATATTTTAACTTCAAATAATACATATTCCCAATGTAAATTTTCGCTTCCATTCTTTTTCCAGTAATTCCATTATACATTATTTCCTTACCGTCATATCTAAATCCAAATTCACTTAACTGCGACTCAAGCTTATGAACATTTTGTTTTGAAAACGAAGTCCCGTTCATAATTTCTCCCTTTAAACATCCAATTTTCCCGCAAATTAATTCAAGTAAATAACCTACAGTCATTCTTCCTGGAATTCCATGAGGATTAAAAATTAAATCGGGCTTTATTCCTCGTGAACTAAATGGAATATCTTCTTCAGAAACAATCGCTCCGATAACTCCTTTTTGTCCGTGCGGTGTTGAAAATTTATCTCCAAGCTCAGGATTTCTTGGATCACGTGTTCTAACCTGCACAATTTTGTTTCCTTCTTCATCTAAAGTTAAAAAAACAGCGTCGATTATTCCTTTTTCTTCCTGCCTTATCACTGTACTTGCTTCTTTTTTTGCCTTGATACTTATATCCCGCGCTTCGGAAAGAAACTTTGGCGGAGATGTTTTTCCAATGACAACATCACTTGATTTAACTGCTGCCTCTGGATAAATCACTCCATCATCTTCAAGATATTTGTACGACTCTTCTGTTCTGTAACCTGCAATATCTTTTGTTGGAATAATAATTTCATCCTTGAGTCCTCCTGCATAATTTAACTCAACAGAATTATATGGTCTAAAATAAGTACTCCTTCCAAATCCTCTGTCAACACTTGATTTGTTTATCACTAAAGCATCTTCCATATTATATCCTTCATAAGTCATAACTGCAACAACTATATTCTGCCCAACAGGGTAAGCATTTAAAGAATCATAGACAAAACTTCTCACAATCGGCTGCTGTGGATACTGTAAAACACTCACGTCAGTGTCAATCCTGCAAAGATAGTTTGCAGCATAAAGTCCAAGTCCCTGCTTTTGCGTCTTGCTCCCTCTAATAAGCCGGGATGACTGATCGTGATTTCCAAAACTTACCAAACTTGTAATTGGACCTAAAAACGCAATTGGATCAATTTCAACATGAGTATGCTCAGGAGTCAACTCAGATTCAGGAAGTGCAACAAAACAATTATCTTCTTCAGAAGCATCAATATATTCAATAATTCCATTTTTTATCAAGTCCTTCCATTTCATCTCTCCTTTTTTTATCTGTTCAATTTCATTTTTCCCCAATCTTGATTCTCCGTTGTTAACAATAATTAATGGCCTTAAAACTCTTCCAGTATCTGAAAAAATTGTGACAACTCCAATTTTTTTATTAAATCCAATACTAACCTCTTTTGGAATTTCATGGTTCCTTCTTTTTTCCTTAACTTCATTTATGAACTTATTCAAGTTTTCAATTGCGCCAATAAATATCCCATTAAAAAATACATCTGTTCCCTGTGACTCTTTTGAAAGCTCAAGTTTTTCAAATTCTTTTATAATATTTTCCTCGCTCACCTCAGGCCGCGTTGAAATTTTTGCCATAATAGATAAATTCTTCCTCAGTCCAATCTCAACTCCTTCAGGCGTTTCTATAGGGCAGAATCTCCCATATTGTGTAGGATGCAAAGTTCTTGCCTGAAAATTTGCCTGCTCATCTGATAATGTCGAAGAAACTTTTTGAAGCTGTGACAAAATTGATATGTAATTTGTTTTATCCATATTTTGAGTTACCCCCTTTTTCTCACCAATCCAACTTCCAGTTGCAATTGCTGACTTAACACGATGCGTGAAAAGCGTTGACTTTGCAATTGTCTTAATACTAAAAAATTTTCTCCTCCGAAGAGTTTTCTGCAGCGAATACTTAATGTCTCTAACAAGAATATTTAAGTTAACTCTAAAAAGATCTGACAGCAAGTCACCGCTTAATCTGACTCTCTTGTTCGCATAATGATCCTTGTCAACTTTCGCCTCGGTATTTTCTTTGAACTCAAGATACTGCTTTATCAATTTACAAAGTGTAACTGCCTTCCCAACTCTTTTTTCTTTTGAAAGCCCGATGTGAGGAAGAAAATACGAGTCCAACCTCTGTTTAATTCTATCAAGAATTTCTTTTTTAGTTCCCTGAACAGAAGTGTTCTCAGCAATAACCAGCATAGCTTCTTCGCTAGACGAAACTTTCGCAAATTCATACAAGTTGACAATCACACTGTCTGTCTCCTTTCCAATAAATTTCGCAATGTCTGCTTCCTTTGTTAATCCCAGGGCCTTCATTAAAATAACTGCAGGAATATTTTTAAACCTGCTAAATGAAACTTCTAAAATCCCGTTGCTGTTTTCAACAATTGTCATTGGAATTCTGTAAGCTCCTCTTGAAGAAAATAATCTTAAAGTTAACTTTCCCTTAATTGGTTCAATAAATGGAATATTTGCAGCCAAGTCCTCTTTCATAACCATAACTCTTTCATTTCCATTTACAATAAAATAACCCCCGCTGTCAAGCGGGTCCATGTAATTTTCAATAAGTTTTTCTTTCGACGCACTATGCAAATTACAGACCTTGCTCTTAACCATAATTGGAATTTTTCCAACCTCTACCTCTTGATTTTCAATCTGCCCATCCTGTTTTGTAGAAATCTCCAGATAAATTGGAGAAGAATAAGTCAAATTTCTCAGCCGTGCTTCAGCAGGCGTCAGAACACTTGTAGAACCGTCAGACTCAATAACTATCGGCTTTCCAACTTTAATCTTTCCAAGTTTAATTTCCAAATCATCGTCATTAATAATATTGTTAGAAATTTCATTAACAATTTCCTGCATTCGCTTTTCAATAAAATTGTTAAATGAAGTTAAATTACTTTCAACCAGCGAATTTTCAGCAAGATATCTCTGAATAACTACGTGCTCATTTCCCTTTACTTTTAATTTTAAGCTACTAGTATCCATTAAATTACCACCCTAAAATATAAATTAATTTTATTCTCCTCTTTTCTTTCAATTTTAATAATATTCCCAATTTCAACATTTTCAGGCAGCGCAGGATCCGACGACTTAATTTTCGGCAACTGCGTTTTAGAAATATTCAGTTTTTCAAGTAGCTCTTGCTCTTCTTTTTTAGCTAACTTCAAGTGTTTTGGCTGGAGGATGTGCATTTGTTGATTATAAATTTAGATAACCTTTACAACTTTGTAATACTAAATATCATCATAAAATTACCTTTTAAACTTTTCTATTTTCAAATTCATCAATTTAAAGTAGTAAATTACAGCAATTTATTGTAAATCCACGCAAACACAGCACCCCCTACAAATCCATCAATCCCAGGATAAATAATTCCAAGAATTGATTTTATTCCTGAACCATACCCAAGCCAGCCGTAAATTTCCTCAAGGAAATCAGCATTCATTGGAAATTTATCTGCAAATACAACTACCAAAAACCCATAAACTGCGCAAATCACAGCAACTGCAATTCCAAATTTCACAGGATTCAACTTATGATACTCACAGCAAGGTTCAGCCTCAACTTTCTTTCCTTTCTTTATTTCAACTTCTTTTTTCATTTCAACCTCCTTTTACATAAAACAAAATTAGAATTTAAAAAGTTATTGCTAACCCTGTATTGTTACCTTAGCGGTTGGTGAAATATCAAAATGACAAAACAAAACGAATTTAAATGGGGAAATCTTGATGAAATTATGACCCAAACTAAGTTTTACTTTTATGATTTACTTTTAAAAGATAAGCCAAATATGAGTTTTGATTGGACAGAAGAATTAGATAAAATTATGTTGGAAACAGAAAATAAATCGCCAACTTATCAAAATCATTCAGATTATATTTTGAGTGTTCATATCATAAAAAAAGAGGAAGAACAAGGAGGCAAATTTTATTTTGGATATTTTATTGTTGGGGAGGATGAGATAAATTATAGTAGAGAAAGAAAAGGTGAGTTTTTGGAATTAGGTTTTGAAGAAGATGAACATCTTTGTCACAATCTTAAAGGAAAATTAAACTTTTTGATTTGGGTTGGTGATAATGGAAAACCAATATTGATGTTTGAAAGACAATATTTCTCTCTGAATATTAAAGGTTTTGTAAATTATTTTAAACAAAGATATGACTTAAAGTATTTAGAAGAAACCATAAAACAAGTTTGAACATCTATACTATCAATAAACCAATCCTTACAAACTCCTTTTTTCTTGTGTTCTTCTCTTCTGTGATATTCCATTTCATCTACTTGTATTTCTTTTCCTGAATTAATTTTTAATTTGTCTGTGAAATTAGAAATCATATCTGAATATTTTATAACCCATTTATAGACAGATTTATGTGAAGAATTATGAGGATAAAATGCTTTAAAGTGTTCTTGAACTTTCCGAGTAGAAACACCTCTATAAAATAAATCTAAAGCACAAGTTATTTTATTTGGATGGTTTCTCATTCTAAAGAAGCCATCATCTTTTGTAAATGTTTTATTACAATCTTTACACTTATATCTTTGAATTAAACCCCTATTTTGAGTTTTTCTTTTAGTCCATTTAATCACATTTTCAGATTTACAAAATGGGCAAATGTTTTTAACTTCTGCTTTCTTATTTTTATTGTTATTCATTTTATCGTGGGTAACAAAAGAAGGGTGTTCACGCACCCTTCACTTTCTTTTGTTTATTAACTTACTTATAGTTATATATTATAGGTATATAGAGTTTATAAACTTTATGGTAGTGTATTAGTATAGTGAGGTATTTAAAGGATAAATTATAATAATCCTTATGGCAAAAAAGGAAATTAAAGTTTATGAGTGCCAATGTGAGAGGTGCAATCACAAATGGATAACAAGAAGTGAAGAACTTCCTGTTGTCTGTCCTAATTGTAAATCTCCTTATTGGAATAAACCCCGTAATACTGAAAATAAAAAATAGGTATAATAAAATGGAATTTAGATTATCGCCTTCGGCACTAAACTTAATGAAAGAATGTCCTCGTTGTTTTTGGTTAGCACAGCATAAAGTATGGAAAAGACCTACAGGAATATTTCCTTCATTACCTTCTGGAATGGATAAAATATTAAAAATTCATTTTGATAAATTTAGAGATAAAGGGCAACTTCCACCTGAATTATGTGAAAATGGAGAATGCCAAAATCTTAAATTATTTAATGATAAAGAAAAACTGAAAATATGGCAATCTAATTTTAAGGGAATAAGTTGGACAGATAAAAAAGGAAACGAATTACACGGAGCAGTTGATAATATTTTAGTTAGTGGGAAAAAATTAATTGTTTTAGATTATAAAACTCGTGGCTATGCCTTAAAGAAGGATACAGCAGAGCATTATAGACAACAGCAGAATATCTATAATTTTCTTTTAAGAAAAAATGGATACAAAACAGAAGATTATTTTTTCTTATTGTTCTATGTTCCTAAAGAGGTAATGGCAACAGGAGAAGTAATATTTAATACTTCTTTGATTAAAATGAAAGTTGATGTTGAAAGTGCTGAAAAAGTTTGGAAAAAAGCATTAAAGTTATTAAATTCAAATTGTCCAACTAAATCGTGTGAGTGGTGTGAAGGAAGATGAATGAGATAAAATTCATAGATTTATTTGCAGGTATTGGAGGAGTAAGAATCGCTTTAGAAAATCAAGAATTTAAATGTGTCTTTAGTTCAGAAATAAATGATGCTTGTATCAAAACTTATGAGAGAAATTTTGGAGAGAAACCATTTGGAGATATAACAAAAATAAATGAAAAAGAGATACCTAATCATAATATCTTAGCAGGTGGATTTCCTTGTCAGGCATTTAGTTCCGCAGGATTACAAAAAGGATTTGATGATACAAGAGGTACTCTTTTTTTTGAAATTCTTAGGATTGCAAAGGAGAAAAATCCAGAAGTTCTTCTTTTGGAGAATGTGAAAAATCTGAAATACCATAATAAAAAAAGAACTCTTGACACTATGATAAAACACTTAGAAGAATTAGGTTACTTCGTAAAGTGGGAAATCCTTAATGCGAAAGATTTTGGAGTTCCTCAAAATAGGGAAAGAATAATAATTGTTGCTTCAAAAAAGAAACCATTTGACTTCTCCAAGATAAATAAGACTCAGAAAAACGTGAAGATTAAAGATATTTTAGATGAAGAGCATCAAGATATGAAATTTTTAGAACCCTCTGAATATATTTTGATAGATGATAATCACATAAAAACACAATCATCTGGATTAATTTTTGTCGGATATAGAGATAAACCCATAAGGATAAATGGTGCCAGACCGAATACCGAACATTTATCAAGAGTTCATAAACAATGTAATAGAATATATTCCTCAGAAGGCACTCACCCAACACTTTCTTCTTCGGAAATTGGGGGGAGATATCATATTTATCATAATGGAAAGGTAAGAAAATTGACACTGAATGAATGTTTTAAATTGATGGGATTTCCTGATTCTTTCAAAAAAAATGGCTCAAATGGAGAGAGTTATAGACAAATTGGAAATTCTGTTGCAATTCCTATGATTCAGGCAGTAGCGGAACAAATAAAAGAACAATTATTTTAAGATTTCTCTTGCTATTCTCTTAACATCTTCTTTTTTTAAATGATGCATTAAAAATTTTAAAGCACTTAACTTTTCTTTATAAGTCTTATTTTTCAAAAAAGGAATTATATGAAAAACTTTCTTTCCAGTTACAATATCATAATTATAAATATCCTTTTGTTCAGAATTACAGTATTTACAAATAGCAGTTATATTTTCTTTAGAAACATCTCCTCCTGAGAGATGTGCTTGTAAATGTCCCTTTTCAAATTTAGTCTTTTGACCGATTTTATTACTTTCTCCTTCAAATAACCCACATTCATAACACCTTAACTTCTTAGGCTCTTTCTTTAATAATTCTAATAATTCAGACCAATCTTCTTTGGAAAGATGAATGTTTGCATTTCTTCTTTCATTTCTTGGTTGGTTTGGGAATGGAAAATCCATCCTAAAAGAGCCATCTGGGACATCTTTATCTTGCTCACTTGTAATAAAAGGATAACCTAAATCATACCTAAACTCTCTTGGACGCTCTCCTTCTATGCCTCTCCCACTCATAGAAAGACCTTCTTTTAGCATTTCTTCTCTTGCTTCATCATAAGTCCATAATTTTCCCCAATTTCCTTTTTTACTGAAAAATAGAATTAATTTTTGTTTTTCAGTATATTTTCCTTTTTGTTTTGGTTTGACGTCAAGGTTGAAATCTAAATCATCAATTATATTTTTATTTTCTTTTTGCAAAAGGTATTCCAAAACTTCCCAGATATTGTAAGTTATATCTTTTGTATCTATTGATTGAATTAATATACTTACTCCCTTATATCTTGCTTTAAATTTCCAAATAACTGCTGTTTGCTCATTTATTGCAGTTCCTTCAGTAGATAATGAGATTATTTTAACTTCTTTATTTTTTGTATCATTATTTAAAATCTCTACAAAATAGATTCTTATAGAATAATTTTTTACAGTTTCTTCTAAGGAAGTTCCCAGTTTTTCATAAAACTCCTTGATTTTATCAATTGCTTCACCTTTATCTTTTACAGATTCAAATAATTTCTGTTGAGCGTTTTGATATAAGAGTACCTTGTTCATAAGATAAGAATAATTTACAAACTTAAAAAGCTATCTACCAACCGTTCATTTTTCTCAATTTAAAATCTACATTGCGAGACAAATCACGTCGAGCAATGCTGGGCGGGCGGGTAGGGAATTGAGAAAAATGTTCAAAAATTTAATGGTTTCACCAAAGCCGCTAACCCAAAACTTTTTAACCCATTTCTAACTGTCATAATTATGAAAATCAGACAGCCAATAGTAACAATTGCAGGTCATGTCGACCACGGAAAAACATCTATTTTAG
The DNA here is from genome assembly GCA_017609885.1 of Candidatus Pacearchaeota archaeon. GTDB lineage: Archaea > Nanobdellota > Nanobdellia > Pacearchaeales > GW2011-AR1 > JACPLR01. The sequence continues at coordinate 32,747 of JAFCDB010000006.1, read as the reverse complement.
ATGCACTTAGGCAGAGCTCTGTTGCAGAAAAAGAAGCAGGCAAAATAACACAAAAAATTTCATTTAGTTTATTCCCAAAAGAAAATTTAAAAAAAGCCTGCCCGCTCATTGAAAAAAACAAATTAAATCTCGAAATCCCTGGATTTCTTTTCATCGACACACCAGGACACGCAGCATTCAACAATCTCAGAAAGCGCGGCGGAAGCTTAGCTGATTTAGCAATCCTTGTCATTGACATAAACGAAGGAATAAAACCGCAAACAGCAGAAGTCATTCAAATTTTAAAATCAAACAAAACTCCTTTTATAATTGCTTTAAATAAAATTGACAGAATTAGCGGCTGGAATAATGACAAAATTGAAATGCAGCCAACTCATGTAAAACAAGAATTCGATGAAAAATTCTACACATTAATAGGAGTTCTCAGTTCCTATAACCTTGAAGCAGATTTTTTCTACAAAATCACAGACTTTACAAAAAAAGTTGCAATTGTTCCGTGCTCTGTAAAGACAAAACAAGGAATCCCGGAATTAATCATGATACTCTGCGGTTTGTCTCAAAAATTTTTAAAACAAAAACTCTTGCTCGGAGAAAAAGCAAAAGGAGTAATCTTAGAAATTAAAAAAGAAAAATCATTAAACTACCTTGTTTCAATAATTTATGACGGGCAATTAAGAACTAGAGATAAAATCGCAATTGCAAGTTTCAACGAACCAATTCTGACAAAAATAAAATCTATTCAGGAAATTCAGCCGCTTTCAGATAAATTCAAAACAATTGACAAGGTAACAGCAGCTTCAGGAACACTTTTGCAAATATCAGACAAAACCGAGGACATTCTCCCGGGAATGCCTTTCACAACTTATAAAAATAAACAAGAAATAGAAAAAGAATTCAGAAATCAAATCACAGAAAAAATAAAAATTGACAAAAAAGGAATAATAATCAAAGCAGATTCGCTCGGAAGCTTGGAAGCAATGATAACTTTACTAAAACAAAAAAACATTAAAATTGTAAAAGCAGGAATCGGGCCAATAAACAAATCAGACATCTCTTCTGCAAAAGCCAACCTCGAAATAAATCCTGTTGATGCAGTTGTCCTCGGTTTCAATGTAGGAGTAGAAGAAGAAACACCTACAGCCAATGTAAAAATTATAACAGATGAAGTAATTTACAAGCTAATTGAAAATCTCCAGGAATACAGAGAGGAAAGAACAAAAGAAATCGAAAGAGAACGGCTTTTGACACTTGCAAAAATTTGCAAACTTGAAATCTTAGGACAATATGTCTTTAGAAATACGAACCCTGCAATTTTCGGGGTGAGAATAATAGGAGGAAAACTTAGTTCAAACCAGGAATTAATTGACGAACAAGGAGAGAAGATTGGAAGAGTAAAAAAAATTCAGTCAGAAAACAAATCAGTTGAAGAAGCAGACCAGGGAATGGAAGTTGCAATCTCAATTCCTGGAACAAATTTTGAAAGAAAATTAAAGGACAAGCAGTTTCTTTATGCAAATATAAATGAGAAGCAATTTAAGAATTTTAAAGAAAACAAAGACCTTTTGTCAAGAGAAGAAATTAAAATTTTGCAGGAAATTGCCATAATTAAAAAATTTAATTGACACAACAGTTTTAAATAATGTCTTTCTTTAAATTCTATATGAATAAAGATAAATTAAGAATGGAACTGCCTCAAAAAATAGAAAAGAAAATTAATTTTTCCCTAAATAATGGAGAGAGGATATTATATAGTTTTAAGGGAATGTGGGGAACTAAAAGAAAACAATATGGTTCTCCTTGGTTAATCTTAACTAATAAAAGAGTTTTTATTTTAGGGAAAGGTGTTTTAACTTTTGATGTAAGGGAAATCCCTTATGAACAGATTAAATCCCTTGATTATAAAGAGTCAGTTATCGCAGATACCCTCACAGTTTTTGCACATAGTTCTGCAGAAGAAATACAATTCTTTCCTTTTGATAGAAAATATACTAAGCAATTTCTAAAAATTATAAAAGATTTAATGAGAAAAGATAAACATTCTTCTAATGATGCAGATGAAGATTCGCTAAAAATATTAAAATCAAGATATGCCAAAGGAGAAATTACTAAGGAAGAGTTTGAAGAGATAAAAAAAGATTTATAGTTTTTAGTCAAGTAATTCATTTTGAAAACATAGAAAGAATTTAAATAAGTTGAAAGCAGAGTATTAATTGCAGTATCATAATCTTTATAATCTTCATGTCACTTAATTACTTATGAAAAAACTTGCATTTATTTGGTTTATGATTACAATGATTAGTTTAACAAATGCTGTTCAAGTTTGTGAACTCTATGATGATTTTTCTTCTGAAACTATTAATACTTCTAAATGGGAAGAATCTCTCGGAAGAAGTGATGGTTCTGGATTGATGGATGAACATTCTATTGAAAATCAAAAATATCATACTGCTCAATTAACTCAATCAGACAAAGGAGTTGAACTTAAAGCATTACAAACTATAAGTGTGGGAGATATAATTGAGTTTGATTTAGAATATAATTCTGCAAGTGGAAATCATTTTGCTTGCATATTTTGGGATGATTCTTCATCTTGGCAAGGAGGAACAACTTGTGTAGGACATTGGAATGAAGTAGGTTCTCATGAAGGAGAATTTGGAACTTATCATCATAAAGCAACTTATAATGAAGACAGTGTAACAATTGAAAGAACATTACCAAACGGAACTATTGAAAATTGGGTTTCATCAGTTGGATTTATTAGTCCACCATATACTTTTGCTTTTATTTCTAGAACAGGGCACGATGGACTTCTTCATGCAGATTATGACAATGTAGAGATTTGCACAGAGCAAGAAGAACCGCCAGAGCCAAGTTTGGAAGAAAGAGTTGAAGAGCTTGAATTAAAAATTGAAGAATTGGAAGGCAGAATATCTTGGCTTGAAGAAATGATTGATGGGATTGTTGAATTTATTGAAACTTTGCCGAGAGGACTGAACCAAGGTTGGAATACATAATCAAGTTTTCATACATTAGCAAATTTCCCGCGGAGAATCGTGGCGAAGCCCGATTCGAGAGCAAACTCTTGAGATAATCCTACTAAGAATCCAGGATTAAACTAATCCCCCATATACAGCGCCTCCCATCGTCGCATCATATGTTCAGGGACTTCAACTCGATGTTTCTTTTTTGCTTTCAGATTACTAAACTTAAAAACAACTCCAAAAACTCCTCCGAAAAAAATTCCTGATAAATGCGCAATATGTCCTATGTTGCTTGGAATAAAAATCCCAATTGCGTCGATTAAAACCCAAAAAACAGCTGCAACTGCCATTGGTAAAATCATCCCAAATGCCCAAACTGTCATCAACGGTCTAATAATTGCAAGCGCCCCGATAATTCCCATAATCGCTCCTGATGCTCCAAGCGAACTTGAGTAAAAATTAATCGCAACAGCATTTGCTAAAATTCCTGAAACTAAATAAATTCCCAAAAACTTGCTGCTTCCAACTGTTTTTTCCAAGATAAGTCCAAAAAAAACAAGCGCAAACAAATTAGACAAAAGATGAGCCCCGTTTCCGTGCAAAAAAACCGCTGTTAAAAATCTCCAAGGTTGAATCAGGGAATTTTCATTGAGAATAAAAATATCTGTAAATCCTGACACAAAATTCTGCAGTGCAAAAACTATAACTAACAAAATTGCAATCCATAAAGTGTAAAATTTAAACTTTGACATATTTTTTAAAGAAACTCAAGGTATAAAAATGTTGTTAGAAAATTTTAATGTGCTATCCTAATATTAATAATCAAAACATTTTAATACTATTTGATATTTGTAATAAAATAAAAATGGTGGTGAAATTTATTCAGAAAATTCGTATGAGAAAAGGGGCCTTGCACAAGCAACTTGGAATTTCCAAAGACGATAAAATTCCTATTGAATTACTAAATAAAATTATTTCTGCAGAATCTGGCAGGGTAATAAAAAATCCGTCAAAAAAAGGCAGGAAAAGAATTAAAGTAACGGGCAAATTAAAAAAGAGAGCTAACTTAGCGAAAAATTTGAAAAGTATTTCTAAAAGGCGGTGAAAGATTTAAATAAGTTGTTTTATTTTATTAATGATGAAAAAAGTAAATCAAAGATTTTCATGTTTTCCTTTTAGGAGAAACCTAAAATGAAAAAAGAGTTTAGAAAATTTGTTGAACTTATTAAAAAGTTTTGGAATTTTATTTGGAATGATGATAGTTTGCTAAGCTGGGTGACATTTATTTTAGTTATATTTGTTTTAATTAAATTTATATTTTTCCCAGGGCTTTCTTTTTTAACAGGGACGTCGCTGCCACTGGCAATCGTCGAGTCGTGTTCAATGCATCATGGGCAGAATTTTGATAATTGGTGGGAAGAAAATAGTAACTGGTATGTTGATAATGAAATTGAAAAAGAAGAGTTTGAAAATTTTCCTTTGAAAAATGGATTTAACAAAGGAGACATATTTTTTGTTTTAGGGACGAAAAAAGAAGAACTTGAGATTGGCGATACAATAATATTTTCTTCTGGGGCTTCGGAGCGACCGATTATCCATCGGATTATTGGATTACATCCTTTAGAAACTAAGGGAGATAATAATTTTAATTTTCAGTTCACTGGTTCAAATAATCCTGAAGGAATTGATGAGACTAATATTCAGGATGAGCAAATAATTGGGAGGGCAACTATTCTTAGAGTTCCATTGATAGGATGGGCAAAGTTAATTTTCTATGAGCCGTTTAGAGCTAAAGAAAATAGGGGATTTTGTTAGGAGATAAATTTAAAAACCTGAATTTGTTAAACAAGCAATAAAAAACATCAATTTATTGATAAAAAGAGATATGGAATTTTGTCCAAAGTGCGGTTCGGTTCTTGAAGAAAAAAGAAAAAATTTCGGTTGCGTTAGATGTGGCTACATTGCAAAAGGCAAGATTAAAATTGAGGCAAAGGAAGATATTAAGGAGACAAGCGGGGTGGGAGTAGTAAAAGAAAAAGATATGGATGTGTTTCCAGTTGTTTCAAATAATTGTCCAAAGTGCAAGTCTAAAGAAGCATATTTTTGGACGTCGCAAACGCGGAGTGGTGATGAAGCTGAGACAAGATTCTTTAAGTGTACAAAGTGCAAGTATACTTGGCGTGAGTATAAGTGAAAAAAACCTAATTTCGTAAATTAAAGTAGTAAGAAAGATTTTTAAAAAACTTTTTGTTTATTTAGTCGCCGATGACAACAAACTTTACAAGTTTATATGCCGATTATAAATATCAAAAAATAAATATAAAAATGAAAGGAGGTAAAAATGAATAAAAATGAATAAAAATAAATTTTTAGTATTTCTTTTTGTTGGATTGTTTTTGGCAGGATTAGTAATTGCTGATTTATGGACTTTAAATGGAAATGATGTTTATTATACTAACGGAAGTGTAGGAATTGGAACAACAAGCCCTATGAATAATTTAGAAATTGCCCCAACAACATTTGGGGGATTAACTATAAATAACTCTGCAAATGACCCCCTTATTCAATTAGTCACAGGAGCAACAACAATTAACGATGATTGGACAATAAGAAAGGATGTAAGTAATAGTGATGCTCTCCAATGGAGATACGACAATAAGATGTTAATGACAATGAATACAAATGGAAAATTAGGAATTGGAACAACAAGTCCATCATCAAGATTCACTTTACAAGTTGGCGGCTCTTCAGTTACTCAAGGCATGGCTATTCTTGCGAGTGATAATGGGACATTAATGGATATAACTCAACAAGGAATCCCCCCGAATGAAAATGTAAGAATGAGATTATTTGATAGTGGAGCAGTCAAGGTGAATTTGGATTCTAATGGAAATAGTTTTTTTAAAGGAGGGAATTTTGGAATAGGAACAAATTCTCCAATTCAAAAATTAGATATTGATGGTATGATGAGAATTAGAGAAACTTCAAAGGAGGAATGTAACTCAAGTACTGCAGGGACTGTAGCTTATGAGGTGGTTAGTAATGTGGGGACATTTTATGGATGCAGACAAGTAAGTTTTAAAAGTTATAATTGGACAGCTCTACATTAATTTTTTCTTTTTTCTTTTAATTTTTTAAATTTAAATTACATAGTGAATAAATTTATAAGTGTTTTATTTCTATGATAATTATGGCTCTGTAGCTCAGTCTGGTCAGAGCACTGGACTCTTAATCCAGGTGTCGGGGGTTCAAATCCCTCCAGGGCCACTTAAAAAAATAAAAATCCAATTACCCAACAATCTCATGAATTTTTGCAATATGGTCTGCAGTGTCCATACCTTTTTTTGTCAGTTTGATTAATTTTATTCTTCCTTTTTTTTCAAACACAACAAGTCCAAGGTCTTCGAGAGTTTGCAAAATCTTTACTGCGTGACTATAAGTGCAGTCGACTTCTTTTGCGAGAATTGAACCGTACCGAACTCTTGAAAGCTTCCGAAGTGCAATCATCATCATTGCTGGCTTTCTTCTAAAAAATATATCGAAGTTATCTTTCATTTTAGATATATATGATTTAATCTATATATCGCAATAGTCATGGTGCTTTTAAATGTTTCGGAATTTAAAAAACAAAATAGCCGATGCATTTACTACTCTAAGACAGTTGTAAAAATAGAAAGTTTTATTAATGTCTCAATTTGAGAGTTGCGGAATTTTGAAAAGAACCTATATTATTAAGGGGAGAAGGGCGTTAGATTCTAAGGCAACGAAATGAAGAATTATAATATGGATGAAGGTCTAAATGAGGAAAATACTTACTTAATTCTGCAAGTTTAAATTTTTTAATAGCATCTGGATTTGAATATATTTTAAATTCACATCCCTCCATTCTTGCTTTTCTATCAGCTCGCAAAGCAACTACAGGACCTGATAAATCAAATTTATTAGGATTCAATAATAAAACCAATTGTGAGGGAATTTCAGGATGACCTTTTAAAAATTTCTTTGTTTTTTTGCACAACTTTCTAATTGCATTTTCAATTTTTGCAAAAATTTCATCAACCTCATAATCAGGTTCAATAAAACCCTCCTCAACAAGTTTTTCTCTTAAAGAATCTACATGGGTATTAGTCATATTTCCGCAGGCACAAACATAACAAATTCCATTTTCTCTATATGAATCAACACAATGATCGCCAAAACAATAAAGATTTGAAAAATCATCGGGCCCATCATCAACCTCCCTTATTGCTTCCATACAAATAATTAGACAAGCTAATTTAAAAATATTTCTGTTTAAATAACTTTGTGGAAATTTCTATTTGAAATCTGTTATTCTTGTCAGGGCAGTTGCAATTATTTCTCAGATTCTTAATTAAAATCCTCTTATTTAAAAGGAAAATATAATTGCAAATTTTTGTTTTTTCAATAAGTCAATACATCTCATAAATCTTTAAAAACAATCAAATTAAATAATTAAATGCAAAAAGAATTAGAAGTTCTTGAGAAAACAAAAGAAAAACCAGAAGCATTATGCAAACAAGAAACAGGATTGAGTGTCAGCAGATTTTATACTCGTGGAAAATGTTGCTTTGCTAAAAGAAATGGCTGCGCTTATTTAGAAGATAATGAAGAAGGTTATATCTGCAAGTTCTTTGAACAATAAAATTATAAACTTCTTTTTTCCTGTTTACTTATGAAAGTTGCACTATTATTTTCAGGGGGAAAAGATTCAACATATGCAGGATTTTTAGCTTCGAAAAAATATAAACTTGTTTGTTTAGTTACTTTGTTTTCAGAAAATTCTGCAAGTTACATGTTTCACACCTCATTAATTGAAAAAACTCAGGAACAGGCAAGTTTAATGGATATGCCTTTGATTCGTCATCGGACAAAAGGGGAAAAAGAAATGGAGCTCATAGATTTGAAAGAAGCAATTGTCAAGGCAAAAGAAAAATTCAAAATCAAGGGTGTTGTAACCGGCGCTTTAAAATCAGATTACCAGGCTTCAAGGATTTTGAAGATTTGCGATGAGTTAGGAATAAAATGCATAAACCCGCTTTGGCAAAAAGATCAGATTGAACTTTTAGAAGAACTTGTAAAAAATAAATTTGAAATTATAATCACCGCAGTTGCCGCCTACCCCTTTGACAAATCATGGATTGGGAGGAAAATTGATAGGAAATTTATTGAGGAAATTAGGATATTGGAGAAGAAGTATGGGATAAATCCTGCTGGAGAAGGCGGAGAGTTTGAAACTTTAGTTTTGAATTGTCCTATGTTTAATGGGCGGTTGAAATTGGAGGGTTTTAAGATTGAGGGGGAAGGGAATTGTTTTTTTATAAAAGAGGATTAGTTATTTAAACCACAATCTCCTTTAATTTCAATGGAAGGAAAAACATTTTTTATTGTTTTTTTAGTTGCAGTAATTTTAATAGGCGGAATCTTATTAATCTTCCTAAAAAGCGACATAGCAACATCTCCACGAGTTGGACTTGAAACCTGCCATGTCTTGAAAGATTCGCAGGGAGAACATAATATTGTTTTCTTTTCTTCAAAAGATGATGCAAAAGAATATGCGGACTTTTTCCTGCAAACAAGTCCATTTAATGAATACAAAGATAAATTTAATTTTTATTTTATTGAAAACTACAAACCAAAATGCGAATTGTATCAAGGAATTGCAATTTTATGTTATTCTAAGGAATTAGTAAAAGTAGCTGGCGCTTGCCCAAACGACTATATTGTTGTTCTTGAACAGGAAAATTCAGACATCCGAAGTTCTGCTTACATGAATGTTATGAGTTTAAATTTAAATCATCCAAAAAGTGTTTTAATACATGAATTCGGGCACGCATTTGCAAATCTTGCTGAAGAATATGTCCCTGCGAAAATCCCGTTCGGTTCAAAAAACTGCGTTTCTAATTGCGAAAAGTTTGATGTGAGCGACGGGTGTTTTGAAGGATGCTCAAAAAGCAGCTATTTCCGCTCAATTAACAATGGGGTAATGAAAACTTTGTCTTCAACAAATTATGGAGCATTTAATAAAAATTTAATTATCAAAAAAATTGGAAATGAAAGAGGATTGTTTTCAGGAAATGTTATTCAAGAAATCACCGATTGTGAAAATCAACAATATTATCTCATTGAAGGAACCTATTCAAACAATAAAATGAAAATCTTAGATAAATCTTTAGAGCGGGGATGTGTCGGAGATTCAGGAGCAGGAGATTTCAGTTTTTCAATACTTGATGAAAATGGAGCGTTTATTTACTGGGAGGACTTTAATCCTGAATTAATTTTTACAGACGCTCCGGGAGAAGAGGAGATTGACGGAGAAACTTTTGAGAATCAGGAAAATTTTTATCTAAAAATTCCAGAAGTTTCAAACGGACATGAACTACAAGTAAATTTGCAGGGGCAAATTTTAGAAAAAATTGATTTATATGATATTAGAGGGAGGCCATGTAAAAATGAATAAAAAAGCATTGTCAAATATTGTGGCGAATGTTTTGATGATAATTTTGATAGTTGTGGCTATGGGAATTTTAGCAGCAAATATTTTTGAGATAATTAAGATGCCTGCTCTTTCTCCTGAAAATTCATGTATTCAAATTCAACTTGACAAAATAGTGAAAATCGAGAGAGCGTGTTATAATCAGGGAACAGGAAATTTAGAAATTACTTTAGAAAGGAAAAGATCAGAAATTTCTGTCAATGAATTGAAATTCATATTAGATGGAAATTCATGGAATTGTAATTCTAATTGCGAAAATTGCGAAATTTTATCAAAAGGAAAAACCAAAACTTATTATTTTTCTCCAAATGCAAAAGAGGTTGCGATTGTTATAAATGGGTGTTTGATTGAGACAAGGGATGTTGAGAGATGTTAAGAAGAATTTAAAAACTTCTTTACCTACTTATTTAATGGAAAAATACGATTTTTTAATTATTGGTGCAGGTGGAGTTGGATTAGCTGCAGCAATGTATAGTGCGTATGAGTTTATTGGAAAGGCGAAGGTTGTTTGTGGGGATTAACCAACTTCCCAAACAGGGTCAACAACTGTCGGAACACGATGAATCCTATATCTCTTTTCTTTTTCCTCAGGTTCAACTTCCATCTTGAGTTTACTCTTCTCTAATTGGATGTAATAAAATAATTCATCAAGAGGGTCTGTCTGTTGCGGTTTTCTTATATCTCTATTTATCTCGCCTTGTTCAAAACCATATCTAACACTTTCCTCAATAACATCAATCATTTCTTGTTCATGTCTTAGTCTTGTTTTATCAGCATAATCCATCAGACGACAATATACCAAATCGCAGGCCAATATCATAACTACAAATGCTCCAATTCCTTTAAGTGTTCTTGAAACTTTCATGTTTTCCAAAGAGAACTATTCTTAATAAAGATTATTATACTAAAATTTAACTTCCAAAACAAATATAAATCTATTTTTACAATTTTTTTGTGGCAGTGGTTGAGTGGGAATGATTGAAACAATAAAGAAATAAAAACTCCGCAATCTTTTTAACACAGATTTTCCAATTCAGAATATGATAAAAGCAATTAAAAAAACACAAGGCCCCTGCATTGTCCTTGCAGGGGCAGGCACAGGAAAAACACATACGATTGTAGAGAAAATAAAATATTTAATAGAAAAAAAAATTTACCCTCCAGAAAAAATCGTCTGCATAACTTTTTCAAACGAAGCAACCAATAGTTTATTTTCAAGAATCAAAAAACTCCTTCCAGATACACAAGAGCCAATTATCAGGACATTTCATTCATTTTCAGCAGATCTCCTAAGACAATTCGGAGACAAAATAAATGTCAAAAAAAATTTTACAATTATAACTCCTGACGACGCGAAAATAACTCTTCACAAATATTTCAGCACATTGCCAAGCAATTGCCACAAATACATTGAAACAATTGGAACAGCAAAAGATTTGGGAATCTCCATAGAAGAAATTGAAAAATTTATTGAAAAAAAACTAAACTCAAAAGGAATCACGCAGGATGAAATAGAAAACGAACTCCACAAAATACATCTCGAACTGCAAAAATTAAATTCAGAATCTGAAAAAGATAAAAGAAAGCAATTCATAGAACTATTAAAAGAATTCACAAATCTAAAAGAGCTAAAAAAATTTATCTTTTCATGGAAAGCATATGAAAAAATAAAAATAAGAAACAATTACCAAGATTATTCTGATCTCAACAAAAACTCCCTAAAACTTCTAAAAAAGCATCCAGAAATCTCAGATGAATTTAGCTACATAATTGTTGATGAATTTCAGGACACGAACAAATTACAGCTGGATTTTTTATTTGAATTTGCAAAAAATAAAAACATAACAATCGTGGGAGATTTAAACCAGTCAATTTACAGATTTCGCGGGGCATACAAAGAAAACTTCAACGCATTCAAAAAATATTTCAACGTTCAGCCGAGTGAAATTTTTAACCTCGACAAATCATATCGTTCTTCAAACAAAATTCTTTCTGTAGCACACAAACTAATCTTAAATAACTACGAAGATAAAAACGACTGTTTCAAAATTTACAATATTGAAAACAAAGACGGAGAAAAAGTGGAGATTTATGAATTAAAAAACAGAAAAGAAGAAGCGAGAAAAGTGGTAGAACTAATTGAAAAAGAAATTGAGCAGGGAAAAAAATACGAAGAAATTTGCGTAATGTTCAGAACACACCAGCAAGGCAGAATTATAAAAAACTATTTCGAGCAAAACAAAATCCCTTTTTCTTCTGTTACAAAAAAACCCCTCCTAAAACAAAAAGATGTAAAAATAGCAGTTGATTTTTTAAAAATTCTTTTTTATTTAAGAGAAAACAAAAAAGGAGGCGAGCAATTCTGGTGGGATTTAATCTACCAAAGCAATTTAAACAAAAACGATTTAATATTAATTGGAAAATTTATAAGACAAAATCAAAAAAATCACTGTTTAAGCAACGAGTTATTAAACAATATAGAAAAAATAAATCTAAGTGTTCAAGGAAAAATTTTAGTAAAATCATTAGTTGGAAAAATCAAATTCCTTCTTTCCCATGTTGATAAAAGTGTTTATGAACTTCTACAAAAAATATATTCGGTAAATGAAGAAGAGGTTAATGAAAAACAAAAAATACTTGACTTCAACAAATTATGTGACCTTGCTTTAAATCAAACTTCTATGCATTATGGCGAACTTGCAAGTTTTGTTCATTATCTTGAAATATTAGAAAGTTTAAACATAAATATTGGAGCACCTGAAATTGAAAACCACGGCGTTAAACTCATGACAAGCCACTCAACAAAAGGGCTGGAATTTGACACAGTAATAATAACAAATTTATCACAAGGAAGATTTCCAATTGAAAGAATTTCAAAAAATAATCTTTTGCCTTCGGAGATACATCCTGAATTAAAAGGAATAGAAAATCTTCCTGAAGAAAATTTAGAACAAGAAGTAAAAAATTACAAAAAATTCCATCAAATTCTCGAAGAAAGAAGACTATGCTATGTCTCATTTACAAGAGCAAAAGAAAAATTAATTTTAACTTACGCAAAAGAATACGGCGGGAAAAAATCCCCCCCCTCACAATTTTTAACAGAAATAAATTTTCAGAGCAACAAAAACATCGATTTTTTTGTCGATAACAATGAAAAATACAAAGAACAGGAAAAAACAAAATCATCTCAGAGATTTTCTGGCATAAATTTCGAAGATGAAAAATTCAATTTAGAGTTAAATAAAAAAATAAGAACCCTCTCTCCTTCAGCTCTCCTTCTTTTCAAAAAATGTCAAAAAAAATTTGAATACAAATATCTCTATAACATGCCAGAACCAAAACCAGTTGCATGGGAAGAAATCCGCCTCGGCTCATTTGTCCACCTCATTTTAGAAAAAGGCGTAAAAAGAAATTTCGGAAGTGAAAAAGAATTCATCAATCTTGCTAAAGAAATTCACAGGCAGGAAGACTGGAGAGAAGTCAATCTTGATGAAGCAATTTTCTTATTACAAATATTCTATCAAAGAAACAAAAACAAATTTGATATAGATTCGCAAACAGAAAAAATACTAAAAATGAAAATTGAGGGGATAAATTTTGTGGGTTTCGCAGACCGAATTGACTTCACCTCAAAAGGATTGGAAATCATTGATTACAAAACAGGAAAATCAAAAATTCCGCCTCTAAATCGAAACTGGCAATTAGGATATTATGCATTGGCAGCGTCGAAGATGGGCAAAGTTAATAAAATAACTTTAGAGATGCTTCGTTTAGATAAACCTTTGGAGTTTGAATTAGGAGACGACAAAATAGCAAGATGCATTTCCTCAGATAAAATCTGGTTTGATTTAAATCAAATAGAACAAGAACTAACTGAAACTGCAAAACAAATTAAAAAGGCGTATGAAAATGGATTTAAACCCTGTCCGCCTGATAAAAACTGTAAATTTTGTGATGAATGGGTTTATGGAAATTAAAATTAGATTATATAAAAGTTTAAATAAGAGACTATGATTTTAATTTGGCTATGATGTTAATTGACCAGATAATAAGAATAGGAGATAGACATTTTACTGATGCACTTAGTCAGTTAGAGAAAAATAAATATAAAGAAGCAAGATCTTCTCTTTTTATGGCTCGGGCTTATTATAAAATTGCTGGAATTGAGGGTGCGGTAAAGATGTGTGATAAAAAGATGACATCACATAAAAAAGATTTGGAAATTGAAAATTCGTATGTTCTTTTAGATTATTATGAGAGGTCATTTAATTTGGTTAATGGTATGGTAAAGGACTTGAGAAATGCTAAAACTCTCCAATCTTCTTCAATCTCGCAATAAAAAACCCCTCGGTATTATTGTCCTGTGGATAAATTCTCGCGCATTTCTCAATTCCTTTAGTAAATTTCTTCCCTTGCCATTCCATAATTCCCCCACGAATGTTTAAAGGAATCTTCACATCCAAAACCTCAACAGGAAAATTTTCAAGCAAATATGAAACCACCGCCTCATTTTCTTCAGGCCCATAAGTGCATGTTGAATAAACCATTTCCCCTCCAACTTTCAAAACTTTTAAAGCACTCTGAGCCAGACTCTTTTGAATATTTGACATTTTTTTAATTAAATTTTTATTAAACATCAAACAAGTTTTCGGATTTGTCCGCAAAGTTCCTTCTCCAGAACACGGCGCATCAAGTAGAATCTTGTCAAATTTAAAATTTAATTTATTTAATTTATTGCAAAGATTCGAACCTTCGTGCTGCGTCACAATTGTATTTGTCACACCACATCTTTGCAAATTCGTCGATAAAATTCTAATTCTTCCCAAACTAACATCATTCGCAATTAAATTTCCTTTGTTTTTCATTATGGCTGCAATCTGCGTTGTCTTGCTTCCAGGACTTGCAGCTAAATCCAAAACATTTTCATCTTCCTTCGGATTTAAAACAAGTGCAGGCATCATACTCGATACTTCCTGAACATAATAATATCCTAAAGAATATTCAAGTGAATTTCCAATTTCTCCTGGTTGTATTTTTTGATTGACAATTAATATCTCAGAAAATTTCTTAGAAAGCAATTTCATCTTCCATTTCCTCTCTAATCTATTCTTCAAATCCAAAGGAGAAATCTTCAAAGTATTGCACCTAACAGAATTCAAATATCGCTTTTCAAGTGTTTGCTCGAAATTTTTATAATCCTCGCCTAAAAGAATTCTCATCCTTTCAATAAACTCTGGTTTTAATTTCATAAAAAATCTAAGAAATCAAGTAATTTAAATGTTGGGGAGATTAAGGGGAAGGGGAAATAATGAAGGGGAAGAATTTTTAAGAAAAGAAGAGGAAAATTGCTCGCTTCGCTCGGATTTTGAATTTTTCCCTCGGCGCTCGGCAAAAATTCTATGAAATAAGTTAATGATGAAAATTCTTACTAAGATTTGCAGATTTGGTTTTCTAAAGATGGGTAGATAGAGTTGTTTATCTAATAAATATTGTCCTAAACATTAACAGGATTCCTATGAGCTCCGCGACTTTGGAGCGGAAAAGCGAACTGCAATTCCCTTATCCGAAAATTAATATATCGAGCGGAGCGAGCAATTTCCTATTTCTCCTTTGGGAGAGCATTTCCCCTAAACATTATCTGTTTCATTACCGCTGGAATTCCCTTCATCTCCACCAACAACTCCCTCAACACCTGTCAACCCCTCAGCAATCTCTCCAACATTTTCAAGAACATATTGATGCAATTTCTCAATCATCAATGTTTGCAACTCTTCCTTCAACCTTCCATGGCACAAATTAATATCTGCTTCAGGAGCAACAACAATTGTCTTGCCCTCATTGTCCAAAGGAATAAAACAATTCATCGACTTGCCTTCAATAATCCTCGATCTCGCCAAGCCAGTCACAACCTGCAATGCCTCAACTTCAACTTCGCAGGAATCTCTCTCTTTTCCCTTAATCTCATACTCCCAGCTAACATCAATATCATGATTCACATATTTTGCTTTTTTACATTCCTTAAGTTTATATTCCCAGCAATTTATCTCGCTACATTTCGAAGCGTGAAAGAATACGAAATAAGTTACAACTAAAAATGCTACGAATACAATTAAAATTAATCCAACACCTAATTTTTTCATGTTAGTTTATAGGAATAGGATTTTAAAAATGTTTGTTTAATTTGTTAAACTTTAATCACTCCTAACTTCTCTCCAATCTCCTCAAGAAAAACTCCTGCTATATGTTTATACTTTGCCTCAAATCCATGCTCTCTTGCATGAATTTTAATTTTTTTCTTCAAAGCTTTTTTCAAGGATTTTTTGAATTTCTTAGGATTATTAAAATTAATATTCTCAAGTTCAAAATAAGATTTGAAAAATTCATTAAAGGAATGCGCGTCAGAATCTGCAACTACTGGAATCTTATTTTTCTTTGAAAAAATCCTCACTTTTTTCCAATTCTCAGGAAAATATGCATTAAGCTCAACAGCGTCGAAAAACTTTTTGTTTTTCCTTATTGTTTTTTTACTCAAACTAATATTCTCCCCCCAAAATAAAAAATAGGACAAACCATATTCATGAAGAGGATGATTTGCAATAACTACACATCTTTGTTTTTTCGCCTGTTTCAAAACCTCTCTTAATTTCCTTTTTTTAATTTTCCCTTTAAATCCAATAATCGAAATATGCCCTTTATTTGTTTCAATCTCATCTGTTTTCACAAAATAAATCCTCTTCTTATTTTTAGAAATTGAAATAAAATAATCTTGATATTTTCTATCAATAGTGTATTCTTTAGGCAGTTTTTTCGTAGCATTTACAAATTTTCTCCAAGTTGTCCGCAAAAATATTCCTTTGATGGAAGTGAATGCAATTGAGAAGCTAAATAACCATGCCTGTCATGAAATTGAGCAACCATGTCCATCGTGTAATCTTTTAGGAATCTCAAAATACTCGCTTGTAACTGCACAAACATCAATTTTTCTTTCAAAACAAATATCTGCAAACTTTTTAACAAGTTGGTATCTGCTAAATATTCCTTGCAAAGCTAACCATCCTCTGCCAAAACCCATTGGGCCGTGTTCATGAAGTGCGATTTTTAGTTTTGCATTTTGGACATTTCATATTATTTCACCTCCTTTACAGAAGGGAAATAAATACAATTTATATATCTATCCCTTTAAGTAGACAGTATCTGAATAGGTTTTACTTGCTTCCCCTAAAAACTAACAAACTCAATTCCCTCGCCAGAATCCCCAACAAAATTCTTCGCAGCAATTATTTTAACACCAACTTTCTCCGCCGCCCGAACAATAGAAGTCATAGCTTTTCCATCAACAGCCACCACTTTTGCATTTTTCTCACTCTCAATCACCACTCCTGCTCTTCCAACAGCCACCTTCTTTAAAGTCTTCAAATCTCCATCAAATATAAAAACCTTTTTCGAACCATCAACTTCTTTCAAAGCTTCTTTCAACTTTTCTCTATCAATCTCGTTTGAACTCCTTTCTAGTTTTTTTCCTAAACTCTCTTCTTCGCGACTAAAAAAAGAATAAGAAGAAAATTCCTTCGCAGGAATTTTCTTTCTTAAACTAGTTAAAATTTCTTTGCTGTTCAACTCTTCAACTTCTTTTCCATCAGGTGCAAATGCAACAAATTCCACATTTGCATTTTCAATTACATTTTTCCCAATCAGTTTTCCGCCTCTGTCACCGTCAAGAAAAAGAGTTATCTTTTTATTCTTGCTCAATTCAACAACCGATTTTGGAAGTTTTGTTCCATTCATACATACAACATTGTCAACCCTGTTCTCTAAAAGATTAATAACATCTGCTCTTCCTTCAACAACAATTATCTCGTCTCCAGATAAATTACCTGCTGGAAGTTTTTCTTCTCCCCACTCTTGAATTTTTGATGCACGAGAAGCTGTTTTCAAAGTATCTGAAATTTCTCTTGAACTTTGCGAGCCCTCAATTCCTTCAAGTAATTTCTTAGCTCTTTCAATAATAAAATCTCTTTTGTTACCTCTAACATCTTCAATTTTTTCAACAGTAATTTTTGCTTCTGTAGGTCCAACCCTATCAATTGTTTCTATTGCTGCTGCAATTAAACTTGTTTCGCTTTGGTCAAGTGCAGTCGGAATCTGAATTTTTCCAATTGTTTTCCTGTCCCTGCTCTCTGTTTCAACTTCTATTCTTCCAATTTTCCCTGATTTCTGCAACTCTCTGATTTCCAAGTCATTTCCAAGCAAACCTTCTGTCTGCCCAAACAGAGCTCCGATTACATCTGGCTTTTCAACTGGGCCAACTGCTTCAAATCTCGCATGTATCTTGTATTTTATTGATACTGGACTTATTTTTGCCATTTTTCCTCCGTGCTTAATTTAATTTATACTAGAAATATTGCAATACTACTTGCTTCTACTTAGATTAATAAAATCTTGAATATGATGTAATAATAATAATATTTATCCAATATTTCTAATAATTTATCTAGATAGAGAAGGTTTAAAAAGTTTTCGGGAGCGGCAGTATCTCCGGTAGTTATAAATGATTTTGGAATTCCCAAGAGTTGGGGGGAGAGTGAAGAGAGGTTGCAAGGACGGGTTTTCGACGAAGGAGAATTGAGGAGAAATTTGGAATTTCAAAATGACAAAAATTCATCGGAGATACTGCATGTATTTTTAACTTTATCTCCCCAACGCTCCCTCCAACCCCTTTCTAAAAATTTCTAAATCCTCCTCCCCCATTTCTTCACAATCAACATATTCCTCCATTGAATAATCAAAAACTTTCCCATTAACAATCTCAAAATTCCTAAAATTTTTTCCAATCATCTCTTTCGCAATTTCTCTCGCACATGTTTCATGTCTATCTAACAATCTCTCAGATTCCTCAGAAGAAAAAATATAATGTCTATGATCATAACCTCCCTCCAAAGCCCAAACATAGCCCTGCCTTTTTTCCTTCCCCTCTTTAAACATTCCAACAAAAATTCTTGTCGTCATCTTCAAAAATTCTTCCCAACCATTTTCCTTAATCCCCCTGCCTCCTTCATCCTCCCAAGCTTCTCATATAACTCAATCAGTTTCCCCTCAACTTCCATCTTCCTTGAATTATCTCTTTGAACCAAAGAAAGCAACCTTTCATAAACACTCAGTGCATTCCGCGTCTTATTATTATTCTCAAAAATACTTGCCTGCATTCTAAAAACTTCGAGATATTTTTTCTGCAGTTCAATTCTTTCCTGGCTGTTTCCATAAAACTGCGCTTTCTTAAATGCCTTTTCAGCCCTATCAAAATCCAAAAGCTTTATCCAAATCTCTGTCTCCTTCATATAAAATTCAATTTTCTCACGATAAGTTATAGAAATTTCTGCAGCTGCTGAAACATTTTTTATCGCCTCGCGAAACATCGCTTTTGACTCATTAATCCCAGCCAAATTCAGTAAAATAAATTTTTTAATTTCAAGATTATCAGCTTTTTCAAGAAACCTCTGCAAATAATTTATCTTCACAAAATCATCCTTTCCTTTAATTGATTCTTCAATTTCTGTTTTGCTGAGATGTTTTTTTTCTTTGAGCATGGAACTATTTGTTCGGAGAATTATTTAAGAATTGTGGTGATAAATATTTAAGAATTTCTATACTTAAGAATATCTTTCTTCTCCAGATTTTCTTAGAATATCGCTTGCATAAACGCATTTTTTAAAAACTTCATTTCCATAAGTTTCAACACAAAGATAATTTGGTTTTTCAGTTTCTTGTGTTTCATAATCGCCCATTTTAACATTCATAATCCTCTATATGTTCGTGAGATTTATAACTTAAAAAGTCGTGAATTCCTTCATCATGTTTTCTATGGATATTTCTACTAAATTCTTCTACAAACTCTTGGTATAAATCTCTATATTCGTTCATTTTAAAATTTAGAATTTTACTCTAATTTTTTTGGAGTAAGTTCAATACAAACTCCTGCTGCAACTGTCTGTCCAGCGTCCCTGATTGCAAATCTTGCCATGTGTGGGTTGTCTCCTTGCTTTTCAATTACAAGATTTCCCATTGGCTTGATTTTAACTTTTGCAACATCTCCGTTTTTCAAAAAGTCGGGATTTTCTTCTGCAACTCCCCCTGTTTTTGGATCATATTTCTCAACAATTTCTGTGATTTGGCATGGAACTTGTCCTGTGTGAACATGGAAAACTGGCGTGTAACCTTTTGCAATAACAGTTGGGTGGTCGATAACTGCAATCTTCGCTACAAACTCTTCTGCAATTGTTGCAGGTTGTGCGGAGTCGCAAATCACATCTCCCCTTGCCATATCCTTTTTGCCTAAACCTCTAAGATTAATTCCAACATTATCTCCTGCTTCAGCTTCTTTAAGTTGTTCATGGTGCATTTCAATACTTCTAACTTCTCCTTCAACACCTTTCCCACTTCTTCCAGGCAAAACTATAATCTTCTGTCCAATCTTCATAACTCCTGTTTCAATTTTTCCAACTGGAACAGTTCCAATTCCTGTAATTTCATAAACATCCTGAATTGGCATTCTCATTGGCAAATTAGTTGGTTTTTCCGGAGCTGAAAACAAATCAAACTGCTCTAAAACAGTCGGCCCCTTGTACCAAGACATGTTCTCAGATTTCTTAACAATATTATCTCCTTTTAATGCACTTGATGCAAGGAAAGTAACTTTATCAATAGGGTAACCGACACTTGTTAATAACGCAGAAACGTCTTCTTTAACTTTGGTGTAACTTTCTTCCTTAAATTCAACTTCATCCATTTTATTTACAAGAACCATTAATTGAGTTACACCCATTGTTTTCAAAAGCCAAAGATGTTCTTTTGTCTGTGGCTGAACTCCTGATTTTGCTGCAACAACTAAGAATGCAGCGTCTGCCTGTGAAGCTCCTGTAATCATGTTCTTAACAAAATCCTTGTGCCCTGGCGCGTCAATAATTGTAACTTCAAATTTCTGAGTAACCAGTTTCTGATATGAAAGGTCAATTGTAACTCCCCTCTCCCTCTCTTCCTTAAACTTATCCATAACATAAGCAAACTCAAAACCTGCCTTTCCCTGTTTCTCAGCTTCCTCTTTAAGTTTCTTCATTTCCTGCTCAGGAAGCTTACCAGTATCATACATCAATCTTCCGATTGTTGTTGATTTTCCAGCATCAACATGTCCTACGAAGACAATGTTAATTAATGTTTTTTCTTTTGCCATTTTGTTTGTATAGTTTTATAAAAATTTAGGTTTAAAAACTTTTCTATGAGGTTTTATTTTTGACGGAATTATAATCCCTAATTGATTGTTCTTCACGTGTACTTCCACAACTAGGACAGTGATAAAGAGAAACAGTGTATCCTCTTGGATGATCTTGTTCCCCAATATAATCAAAATCAACCTGCTCGTCACAAGCCGGGCATTTTCCACTTAATTTACTTTCCAATACTTTTTTCATAATTCTCACTAAGAAGTAGTGTATTTAAATGTTTTGGTTAGTGATTCGCGGAATTTTCAAAACTTTCCCGAGGCACCCATTCCCCGTTTGTATCTTCCACACATTCAAGCATTTCCAATTCTGCTGGAGGACAATAACTATGATTTAATTCAACATCTCGGGGATTAACTCCTGCTCCAAAAAGCTGTTCTCTAAATTTTTTCATTTGAGGGAGGAAATTTATATTGTACATAATAATGTTAATAATTTTTAGTTTAAATATATTTCTAAGAAATAAAATCTCGCTCCTCCAATGTTAACATTTTCATAATTTCTTCTGTGTCTTTCTGGAGAATTTTTGGTGCTTCCTCCCAGTAAGGAGATATCTTGTGCCAAATTCTTCTTTCAGCATTAATTAAAACTATAGGTATATCTTGTTTAGCCCCTTGATTATATCTTATAATTGCATCATGTTTAAAATCCACATCAGTTTTTTCTCCTCTATATAAAAATGGTCTGCATAATTTTTCTTCTTCATAATTTTCATTTCCAGAAGGCTGCGCAGAATATAAAGCATTAATTGCTAAATTTAAAAGTTCGCCAAAAGCTTTAGATTGAGCAATTTTCTTTTCTGCATATAAAACTTGATTTAAATTAAAATATTTTTCTATAGTTTTGAAATCCATAATTTTTTATGGAATCTGCTTTTAAAAATATTTATGTGATAAAGTTATTGATTCCCCACCAACCCCTTCCTGCAAAATCTTTGATTTTGCAGCAGGACTTGCTACTGGTTTTCTGCAAGTCCTTTCCTCCCCCTAATCTTCCTAACAACACCCTCCTGTAATTCAACCGGCATTTTTTCAAAATTCTGATCAGCTAATGATGAAACCCCGCGCCCTTCAGTCGCCGATCGTAAATCAGAACTCCACCCCATCATCTCTGCAACAGGAAGTTTAGCTCGAATTGTAACTCCTGCTTCATCCTTGTCAACATTCAACAACTGCCCTCTTTTTGTAGAAACAAGTTTTGTAACTGCAGTCATAAATTGATTCGGCGCTTCAATAATATGTGTCTGCAATGGCTCAAGCAAAGAAATCATAGAATTTCTCATCGCTGCAGAAATCGCATCCCGAACAGCTGGATAAACCTGCGCAGGCCCCCGATGAATCGCATCTTCATGGAGTTTAATATCTATCAATGAAACCTTCATCTTTGTGCACGGCTCTCTTGCAAGTGGCCCTGCCTTCATAACATTCTCAAAACTCTCTAAAACCATATCTATAACTTCTCCCATGTGAACCTCTCCTCTTGTCTCATCTAAAAAAATATTTCCCTTGAAAATATCTCGAACATTCCTAATTGTACCGCCATCCCATCCGAGATTCCTCAAGGTATTTGCAACATCCTCGTTTTTCTTTTTCATTCTTCTCTCAGGCAACTCCCCAGATATAATCGCATCATAAATTTCATCTTCCAGTGGCTCAACCATGATGAAAAAACTATTGTGCTTATTTGGAGAACGCCCTTCTTGCACATTTGACACTCTTGCAACAGTCTCCCGATAAACAATAATCGGCTGTGAAGTTTTAACTTCAAGTCCCTTCTCTGATTTAATTCTATTTTCAATGATCTCCAAATGCAATTCTCCCATTCCAGACATCAAACTCTCTCCTGTCTGCTCATTAATTTCAATTTTCAAACTCGGGTCTTCTTTCCCAACCTGTCTCAAAACATCAACAAGCTTCGGAAGGTCCACAGATTTCAACGGCTCAATTGATTTTGTAACAACCGGTTCAAACAAATGAGTAATTGCTTCAAACGGCTCCATAGGATTTTTGCTAACTGTTTCACCTGCAACAACATCTCTCAATCCCACAACTCCAACAATATTCCCTGCTAAAACCTCGTCAACAATAACTCTCTGCGCTCCTTTGTAAACTGAAACCTGTTGAACACGAGTATTTATCTTTGCTAAGTTTAAATGAACTTCATCCCCCTGCTTAATAATCCCCGAAAACAATCTGCCTGCTGCAACTTCCCCTGCATGTTTATCAACGACAATTTTTATTGGAACAAAAGCAAGCTCTCCATTTGCATCACAGTCCATCAAATTCTTCCCAATCTGCGAATCAATTTCGCCGTGCCAAATTTTTGGAATCCGGTATTTTTGTGCATCTACTGGATTTGGATGATGTTCAACAGACATTTCTAAAACAACCTCATGCAGCGGCGCTTTTTTTGCAAGGGCTTTAACATTTTCTGCAATTTCCTCATCTGTTCCTTGATAAGCTTCAATAACTTCTTTAAATGTAATTCCTTTTTTCTTCATGTAAGGAAAACTCAGAGCCCAATTATTAAACGCACTTCCAAAAGCCACACTTCCATCTGCAACACTAACCTGCCACTTCTCTTTATACTCTTCAGGAGCAATTTCCTTAATCAACTGATTAACATGATTTATAATTTTCACAAACCGCTCCTGCATTGCCTCAGGAGTCAATTTAACTTCCTTAATCAAACGGTCAACTTTGTTAATGAACAAAACCGGTTTAACTAATTCTTTCAGCGCCTGTCTTAAAACAGTTTCTGTCTGAGGCATCACACCCTCAACAGCGCACGACAAAACCACACACCCATCAACAGCTCTCATCGCCCTCGTAACATCACCGCCAAAATCAACATGCCCCGGAGTATCAATTAAATTAATTAAAAAAGTTTCTCCTTCAATTTCATGAATCATTGAAACAGAAGCTGAATCAATTGTAATTCCTCTTGTAGATTCGTCTTCGTGAAAATCAAGTGCAAGTTGCTTTCCTGCAGTTTCTTCTGAAAGCATTCCTGCACCTGCCAAAAGATTATCAGAAAAAGTTGTCTTCCCATGGTCAATGTGCGCAGCAATTGCTATGTTCCGAATCTTATTCTGCTTTCTCATTAAATTTTCTATTTTTTCTTCTGCCATTTTACTCTTCCTCTCTTATCAAATCATAAATTTCACATTCTTTGCAATCTCTTTCCAAACCATTACAGTAAAAATCCGTCCCTGCGCACCTTTCCCCGCAATGATAATTTTTTTCCATTTAATAAGTTAAGAAAATTGATTTAAAAATGTTTGGTGTTAGTAAACTATAGTTCCTCACTTTTCGGTCTTTCATCAAATTCATAAAAATTACCCGCATTATTTTCAGTGGAAATCTCTTCTAATCTTTCTACAGCATAATCACACCGAGAAGGCAAAAGTAAACCAGCTCCAACAACAAATACTCCAAAAATAAAGTTTCGTTTTGTATTTTGTTTCATTTTATCTCGCAGCATCTGCCTGCTTTTCCAACTCAGTTTTTTTTGTAGTTGCCAAACTGTTTCCACCCTCAGCTGTCACAATCATCTCTTCTGCTAATGCATTTGCAAGCGACTTTTTTGACCTAAAACTTTTATCATAAGCGCCGTGAACAATATTTCTTAAAGCCAAACTAATTCTTCTCAACGGCGCGCAGTCAACTGCCTGCGGATATCTTGCACCGCCATATTGAATCATTGTAATTTCATCTCTTGGAGCACTATTTTCAATTGCAGCAACCAAAACCTGCACAGGATTTTTCCCAGTTTTCTCACTAATAATTTTAAATGCCTCAAGCACAACCCTCAAATTTTTATTATATTTCCCAGTCGCCCATTTTGTAATTATCTTATGTTTTTTCCCTCGATGCCCAGGAACAGAAATAATATTTACTAATCTTTCGACTATATTTACATGAGCTTTTCCGTGAGTTTCCCTTATTCTTCCCCGTGATTTCACAACAAGTTTGTAATCTAAATTAATTACATTTTTCAAACCAGGATCTGCAATTTTAATTTCTGAAATATTGTACAAATCAAAGATTTTCTTTTCATTTTTCTTCTCAATTTTTTTTTCATCTTTCTCCTGTTCTTCTAAAATCTCCTCAATTTCTTCTGCAGCTTCCTCGATTTTCTTGGGAATATTTCCAACTGCTTCATCAACTTTCTCAATAACTTCTTCTGCAGATTCTTCAATCTCATCAACAATTTCTTTTACTATCGAGGACATTTATTTTCTTCCTCCAAATAATGTTCATAAGCATCACACATTTCATAAAACTCATGAATATCTTTTTTTGGATCTCCACAAAAACCCATTTCTCCATATGTTCTTAATTTAATTTTTCTTCGCCCTGTAATCTCACTCAAGTGTATCATCTTCGCCCCTTCTCGATCTTTCCCTTAACTAACATAGCTAATGGCTGATCATTTACTTTTATAACCTGATATCGAACCCCTGGAATGTCTCCTTTTGTTCTTCCCTGTTTTCCGCCAATTCTCTCTATCATAACTTCATCATGTTCGTCAATAAATTTCTGTGCCAAATTTCCTGGGATAAATGCAGTGACAACTTTTGAATTCTTCGTCAGCTGAACTTTGCAGCATTTTCGCATCGCAGAATTTGGTTGCTTTGCTTCTTTTTGAACTTTCTCAGTAACAAGCCCATTTGCCTGACTCGCTCCCTTTAAAGGATCAGACTTTGCAAAAAGATTCAGAGTTCGCACTTTAAATTTCCGGTCTTTCCACCGAAACTGCCTTCGCCTTTTCTTCAACTTAGTAGCATTCATTAATCCCATACTATAGTTCAGAAAAATTGGTTTTTAAACATTGCTATGAACATAGAAAAAAATTTAAACCCTAAATTAATTAACTAGAAATGGGAAATTTACGACAGATAAAATACAACATGGAAACAGATACAGGCGACCAGATTTCATTGAGGCATAGATGGACATTTTTTATTTTAAATGAACAAACAGAGATAAATAGAATAGCTCAAAGAATTAGGAATACATTAGCTCCATGTGATGAAGAAGATATATTATGTGAAGCGAGAATTCCAAGTTCAGATAGATTAAGGTATAAAGCATTTGCAATTTCAAGTGACAAAGGAAATTTTAAACCAGGCGATAAAGGCAGAATATATCATCGCCCAAAAAAATTCAGACAAGACAGAGCTTTAACTCCTGATAAAGATGAAATATGGTTTGATGAAACTTATTTGCCGAGAATTCTAAAACAATACCAAAACTTATAACTTCCCTCTCCCTTTCTAAAACATGATAAACAAAACATTCAAAGCAAACCGCCCGAAAATAACAAAAGACACAAACATAACTCCATATTGGAAAGTAATCGAAGATGTAATTGAAAAAAGCAATGTTGTCCTGGAAATTCTAGACGCACGAATACCAGAACTATCAAGAAACAAAGAACTTGAAAAGCTAATCAAAGAAAAAAACAAAAAATTAATTTTCATTTTAAATAAATCAGACCTTGTTTCAGAAAAATTTCTAAGAAAAAAATTCAGAGAACTAAATAAAATCACTCCAACATTCATCATTTCAAGCAAAGAAAAAATCGGAACAAAAAGACTAAGAGATTATTTAACAAGATTAACTAAAAAAGAAAAAATTTTCAGAATTGGCATTGTTGGTTATCCAAACACAGGAAAATCTTCAGTAATCAACGCACTAACATTAAGAAAAAAAGCAAAAGTAACTTCGCGAGCAGGAACAACAAAAGGACAGCAATGGATTTCATCAGAAAAACTTTCAATCATAGACTCACCAGGAATTATCCCCTTAAAACAAGATGATGAAATCAGATACGCATTAATCGGCTCAAAAAACGCTGAGAAAATAAAAGAGTTGGAAGTTGTTGCACACATAATTATAAAACTTTTTGAAAACAAAAAATCCCTCGTAAATTTTTACAAAATCCAAACAAAATCAAAAAATCCTAATGAAATAATAAAACAAATAGCAAAGAAAAAAGGATTTGTAAAAAAAGGAGGGGTGATTGATGAAAATCGCGTAGCGATTCAGATTATTCGAGATTGGCAGACAGGGAAGTTACGGTTGTAAATCTAATTAACTAATAATCATTTCCACACAGGAATAAATTTAATCTTTTTCCCATCTAGATTTTCTTCTTTTTCATAATTCATGGTTATAACAATCAAATTATTACATTTTAACTTTACACTTGATTTTATCAATGAATTAACCTCTCTTTCTTTTGTAGGTAAATCGTCAAGAGTGTAGCACACCTGAATTAATGGTAATAAAAGATAATGACAAAGGAAGTAAAGTTATGAAACTGATTGAAGGTAGTTTTTTGAAAAACTGGTAATTTTATTAATTTATCGTCCTAGACCCACATCTTAGAATTGCAAAATTTCCATTCTTTCAAAACTCCCACGACAATAACTTTATAAATTCAAGAATCTTATTTTAATTAACGCATTGGTGCTAGAGAGTCTGCCTAATAAATCAAGGAGACAAACTAGGCTCGGTGTTAAAAGCCCCCATGCATATTTCAAAAATTTTTCTGACAATAACTTTATAAATTCCCCTCCCTTAATATTAATATGGAAAAAAAGAGTGTGAAGAAAAAAAGAGGTTGGTTTGACAGGAATTTAGAAAAAATACTATGGGCCATTGGAATAATAATTATAATCGCGTTACTATTAAGGACATTCGGAGTAATTTAAATGAAATTAAAAGTCTTGTCTTTATTAGTAAATTTTGCAGTGATAGTCTTAATAGGACTAAGAACACTAAACACCGCATGTTTCAATGAAGGAGATATAAACTTGGCAATCACCGCCTTGATTTTCTCTGTAATCGTTGAAATCATTTACATAAAGAGAACATAAAAAATGCCCCCAAAAAAAAAGACAACAAAAAGAAAACCAAGAAAAAAATCACAAACACAAATTGAAAAACTACTATTAGAAAATTTTATTGTATTGCAAAAAGTCCTCGCAGACCTCTCAGTAAAATTCGAGACAATGTCAGGAGAAATTTCAAAATTGCTCGCCTTATTTGAAGTTTCTGCAAAATCATTTGTAGAAAAACAAGGAACACAAATAAGTAAAGAAGACAAAGCATTTTTGGAAAAACTCGACCAGTTAATTGACCAAAATAAAGTAATTGCAAAAGGCCTGACACTAATGGAAGAAAGAATCAGAGACAGACCCACTCAAACACCCCAGCCAATGATAAGACCAAAACTCATTCCGCGACTTTAAAATGGCTCTACAAAATTATTTTTTAGAACAATTTACAAAAGAACTCCTTCTTAATTCAATCGATCCATATGATGTCCAAAGAATTAAAGAAAAAAAAAGAAAAACAGAAAAAATAAAACAAGAACTTAAAAAAATAATGGAGCAGGAGAAGATTGAAGAACCTCAAAAAATCTCTTTACAAATTCCTTACGAACAACCAAAGTCTCAAATTCAAATCCCAGTTCAACCAGAAGTTCAACCCGAACAACAACAAATTCAAGAAGACCCTGACGCAAATCTGGGAAAAATCGAGCAGATACTCTACAATCGCTCAATTGCAAGCATTGAATGTCCTGGCCCTGGAAAATTTATAATTTTAAAAAGAGGCAGACAAAGATTTCCAGTTCGAGTGGTTTTAGATAACGAAGACATTGAAGGAATCCTGGATTTTTTTTCAACTAAATCAAGAATTCCGCGAATTGGCGGAATGTTTAAAGCAATTGTAAACAACATGATAATCACTGCAATAGAATCATCTCGGGGAAAGAGATTTATTATAACAAAAACCGCACCGCGCCCCTCTAGGTTTTTGTAGGATTTATTCAATCAAAATTTTGAATTTTTGAGGGAAGGGGAAAATTGCTTGCTTCGCTCGATATATTAATTTTTTCCCCAGGGTTCGGAAAAAATTTAGGGAAATTCTGCAAATCTCTAAAGCAATCTTTTTTAGATAAACAACTAGATACTAATATAATCAATAGTAGTGAAAATTATAATCAGATTTTTAGCATTAACTTATTTCCTAGAATTTTTGCCGACCGCGGAGGCAAAAATTTTTCCCTTCCCCCCCTATTTCCTCCTCCTTCTCCTAACCCTTTTCAAATTCTTTTCAACAGTCATCTTCCCAATTTTTATCGAAGGAAATTTCAATCTCTTAAATTCGCGTTTCTTAGCAACTTTTCTCCTTCTCTTTCCAAACAAAAACCATTTTCCTTTCCTTTTCTTCTTCTCTTCCTTTATTCTCTTAATAACTAAGAAAATAATCAACAATCCCAAAAGCCACCACAACGACCATTTCAAATAATAGAAGTAATCAACATAAGTTTTTCTTACAACACATTCAGGACAGCCACTGCCACCACAATCAACATCTTCCTCGTCATAATTTTGAACTCCATCAAAACAATAACCGCAATACCCCTCAAAATCTGTTATTACAAAATCAATATCCAACCTCCTAACTACTTCCAACGAAGTTTCCTTAACTCTACTAACAAGTTTATTTGAACTAATTTCATAAATTTCAATATAATCTTCGTAACACCACTTTACCTTATTTATCCTAACAGGAGAAGCCAAACTACAGCTTTTCCATTCAATTTTGCTCTCTGCGCAGTTTGTGTAGTCAATACACTCTCTCCTCTGACTTCCTTCAAAACCAACCTTCCCTTTCAAAATATCTTGAATATCATAATTCACATTACACTCACTCCATTGTTCGCATGTAAATTCTGGTTCACAATCCCTGCATAGCATAATTTCTTCAGGCTTTCCACTGTCAATTCCGCATCCATTAACATCAACACACGTTCTTTTTTGTGTATTGCCAATACAATCTCCCCATTCACTACATTGCCAATCTGGTTCGCATTCGCAGGGGCGAAATTCCCTTTCAGTACTTCCGCACCCATCACTCCTCGACCTTATTTGTTCATTATTCAAACAATCTCCCCATTCTCCCCAATCACTCCAGCTTGGAACACAAGGAGGGCCTCCTCCGCCTCCACCACCTCCGCAACTTTGCGTTTCAACTTCAGAACAACTACTGCTATCAATTCTTGTCCTTGTCTGAACTCCAGAAACACAAGCACTCCAATCACTCCACGCCCCGAAATCCGCCAAACAAATTTCCTTATCAGAATGAACTGCACTTCCCACATATGAAGCAAAACCATCATTACTCAACCATACATCCCATCTCAACTGCGCACCAAAACTATGATTCGCACTAACATTCGTTGTATATTTCCCAATACCCATCCTTTCAATTCCTCCGCCAGGATAAAATTTATCACCTCCTGAGTAAACTTTTTCCGCCGCGTTTGTCGCATTTGCACTTATATTCTGAGGATCATAAACAAAAGTTCCGCTCTGATTTATTTTATTAATCGTAATATTTAAAATCGCAGTATCACCATGATAATATCTTCCATTATTTCTTAATTGCAACATATCAAGCGCAGTAACATAACGAACAATCGAGTAATTGATTGAATAATTCTCAACAACCAACACATCAGAACTTATAATTGAATAGTTAACAGTTAAATTCCGTGTGCCCACAGACAAACTATCCCTGGTAAAGTTGGTCATACAATGTCCTGAAGAATTTGTAGAAGAATTTCCTATCAAAACATCACTTTCATAAAAGTAACACATGGCTCCTAAAAAACCACTATCTGTTCCATCTTCATAAACTTTCGCTGTGAAATTAATCGCATCTGGAACAACCCCCTTGTCATCCTCGCCAGCAACAGCATCATTTCCCCTCGGAACATCTCCCTCATTTAAGGGAAAAGTCACATTAATCGAGAGATTTATATCAGTATCTTTCTGCAAAATTCCAAATCTCCCTGACATTAAGTTTACAAGATACTCTCCAATATAAGCAATTCCCCCAATAAATCTCTCTGTAAAACTTGTCGAAGAAACATTTGTCTTTGTAACTGAATCAACCTTATTGCTCGAATTATAATTTGTTGAACTGCCTTGAAAAGCTGAAATCGCAAATACAGAAAATAAAAAAACCAAACAAAAAACCAAAACAAAAAATTTCTTATTCATTTTTCCGAATCACAATTTCCCCCTTTTCAATATCTAAAAATAACTCAACTTCATTTCCAATTTCCAGTTCAAGATTTTCAAGCAAAGAACTTGGCAGAGCAACCCGATTAAGCTTCTGAATTTTCAACTGCCCAAATTTCACTCTTTTCACAACCATCTTTTTATCCAATACTCATATAATACTAATATTAGTATTTAAATTTATCTATTTTAGATTTGGTGAAATCTTTTATCACAAGACATTTTTCTCATTACAAATTGACATTGCGAGACGGCTCAAGCGAAATCACGAGCATTTGAAGGGTGGCTGGCGGGGCTTTTGCAGATGGCAAGCTCAAAATATCGAGCGATTTCGCTGTCGAGCAATGTTGGGCAGGTGAGTAGGGAATTGAAAAAATGTCCAATTTTATGGACTCACCAAATCCAATCCTCTCAACAAAACTTTTAAAGCTCCTTAATTTAAATAAATTATGAAAACACTATTCGCAATTTTGATTTTGCTCTCTGCAATCCCAATAGGATACATACTAAATTATTTCACAAAAGAAGAACTTAAACAGGGAAAAAAATATTTCAAAATATTGTCAATCACAACCCCGACCCTCGCAATAATCACTCTATTCATTAATCTAAATACAGAATACAAAAAAACAATTATTTTTTCACTCTTATTCATCTCAGTCGTAAGTTTTATTTCCTGGAGGGAAAATGCCTTCTAGAGTAAAAACACTGAAAGAACTTCTTGATGAATTAGATATTCCTTATGAAGAAAATAGAAGATTGGCAGAAGAATATTTTTCACAAAACTTTGGGAGATTTTCTGGTTCATCTAATTATCGCCAAAAAATTACAAGAATAATTGCAACAGCTTCGGAAAATATTCAAAAATATTATAGAAAACATGGAAATTTGGATGAGTTGAGAATTAGAAGTATTGGGCCAGTAATAAGAGGGAATTTAAGGGGGATTTTTGGGAGGAGAGAGAGTGGTTGTTGAATGATTTTATAAAACGCCCTGACCGGGAGAGGCGGGGGAATTAAACCTTAAGAAGAAAGAATTTTAAATTAAATTACCTTCATCATCATATTGAGATATTGATTCTCCAGTATATTCACAAATCAAAGAACTAAAAGTAATGTTGCCTATTGTCATCTCTTTTGGTTTACAAACATATCCATTAATTATAATTTCTTTATTATGAATCCACGTAGTAGTATGTATGTTTGTTTCTTCATCAAATTCTGAGATTTGTATGCCTTTTGGAGTCATGATTGTGGCAAATGTTTGACCATCATAACTTGAATCAAAAGATTTATCATTTAAACCAATCCTATCTGGATATAAAAATGATTTTTGAATGCGATTAGAATCATTGTAATAAGTGTTTAAGAAACCATTTCCAAAATAATATCCAAAACTTCCATTTTCATGATTATATTCTATGATTGGTTTACCTTGATTATCCTCTTTTATTTGGTCTGTTGAGTATTTTATTTCATCAATTCTTTCATGAACTCTCTGAAATCCGTTATTAGTGTTATCCAAGATAATTTTAGAAGAAATAAAAGAAGAAATAATACTGACAAAAATTACTAAACTAACTACTATCGCCCACTCTTTTTTATTCATATAAATAGAAAGATAAATTATTTATAAAACTTTCTAATAGAGGCTTTGGTGAAACCCTCAAAACAAAAATAGAAAGTATCAATTTTCTATCAATATTATAGGCTACTAATCTCAACAACAATTCTCTTTTCTGAGTTTCAAATGATCTGCTTAAAACAAAACTCCCATACTTTCTTTTAATCACGGAAAAAACAGTTTCTACTTTACTTCGTTGATGGTAAATTTTCTTATCAAATTTTAAAGGTACACCCAACTTTTCATATGTT
>JAFCDB010000005.1 GCA_017609885.1 Candidatus Pacearchaeota archaeon | reverse complement strand
AATTTCTTGCAGAAGCAAGAAATTTATAAAGTTCAGATTCTTGTTTCATTTGACTTACCTCCTTTTTAGTTAAAGTGGTAAGTCACTTTATTTTATATAGGGTTTCACCAAAGCTATTAAAGATAAATAATTTAAACCCTAATTTTCCTATTAATTTATGAAACAAAAGAAACTTTATCCTCCGGCTAAATATGAATTTGTAGACAAGGCACTTTATTTGCCAAAAATTAAAACTCTTGCAATAGGGGATTTGCATCTTGGGCATGAATTTTTGCTTTTAGGAGTTAAAGGAAGTTTTCCCTTAATGCAGATGCGGGAAACTAAGAAAGATATTGATGAAATTTTTAAGAAGTTGAAAAAAGAAAAGAAAGAAGTTAAAAGGGTTATTTTTCTTGGAGATGTGAAGTATTTTTTTCATTATCAAAATAGTGAGAGAAATCGGTTTTTGGAGATTATGTTACTGCTTTCAAAGTATGTGAATCGCAAGAATATAATTATTGTTAAAGGGAATCATGAAAAGATTGCAAATCTTGCTGATAAAAAATTATTGGATTTTTATATTGAAAAAGATATTGCCTTTATCCACGGAGATATTTTGTTCAATAAAGTTTTAGGAAAAAAAGTTAAGACAATTGTTATGAGTCATTTGCATCCGGCTGTGATTTTGAAAGATTCGCAGAAGGTGAAACAGGAGAAGTATAAGTGTTTTTTGACAGGGAGATTTAAGAGGAAAGATTTTATTATTTTGCCGAGTTTTTTGCCGAACTTGGAAGGGACGGCAGTTAATATGCATTTGACCAATAATTATTGTATTGTTCCTGTTAAGATTTTGAAGAAATTTAAGGTTCATGCTGTTGGGGAAAATAAGATTTTTGATTTTGGGGTTTTGGGAAAGTTGTGATGGAACCTAACCAAGAAGAAATTTGGACAAGAGGACAACTTGAAGAAATTGCAAACAAGGTCAGAGAAAGGATTCTCGGAGACAGGGCAGTGACATTAGAAGAATATATCTGTCAAGCCCAAAAGACTTCTCTAAGCAAAATAGGACATTTTTACGCCAAAGTTTTCAAAAATGAATCTAGGATAGGGATGTATGTTCCTAAGGAGGTTGTTGAGATTATTGGGGGAAAAGCAACTAGAGTAATAATTTATGATGAGGATGCAGATGAGTTTATTAAAAAGAATGCTTATCGAGGAACAAAGTGGATTGCTAAGAGATTTTATACTAGAGAGTATAATATTAGAAATCGGACTAAGAGAATTTGTGTAGAACTTAATAAAGAAAAATTTGATTGGGAAGGTAATCCTGGTGCTGTAAAATATTTAGAAAAAAATTACCATAATAAAACTCATAAAGAACTTGCCAAGCATTTGGGTTTGAGAGTAAGGCAAGTACGTGAGAGAGCTTATTTTATGGGAATGAAAAAATTTGATGAACATGTATGGACTGACGAGGAGACTACTTTCGTTTTGGATAACTATCTTACTAAACCTTATAGAGTGATCGCCGAGGATCTAGGATTAAATAAAAATCAAGTAGAGATTAAAATAAGAAGAATGGGTTTGAGAAAGAGATGATATTGTGGTTGATTGTATAAATATTTCTTTTTGGGAAAGGGGAACTTGCTCTCAAATCTGGCTTCGCCACGATTCTCCACTGGGAATTCTGCAAATCGATGGAACAATATTTAATTAGATAAAATAGTAAATACAAATTGTAATAGAATTCTTTAAATTTGCTTATTTCCTAGAATTTTTGTTGAGCCCCGAAACAAAAATTTATCTTCTTAAAATTTATTTTTTCTTTCCTACTTTCTTTTTTCCTTTCTTTTTCGCAACCCTCTTCACCTTTCTTTTCTTTTCAATTTTCTTTTCTTTTTTCTTTTTTGGTCCATATTTTTTATAAAGCACTTTCTCTTCTTTTTTCCATCTTTTCAAAAGTCGCACAGAGGGTTTAAATCCTTTTTTGATGAAATAGCTTGGTGAATCATGGTAAATCCTATTCTTTGGACGAATCAACCGCGCCAACCTTGAAGAAGCGTAGTGGAATATTTTCCCTTTTTCTGAAGCAAGGTATTTGTATCTATGTCCTCTTGGAACTTTTGCTTTGGTTTTTACATAAACAGGGATTTTAATGTCTTTGAGAATCGGCTTTTCAACTTCAACTCTTTCAATTATTGGATTGTCTATAGTTGTATATTTGTATTTTTCAATTGTTTTGATTTTTTCAACTTCGATTTCCATAACTTTTATCTGTTCTATTAGGAAAAATAAAACTATTGAGTAGAAAACAAGGAAGATTACAATTAAAATTACTAAAAATAATTGGGGAATTTCTGAAAATACAATGAAGCCAAGTGCGATTAGGATTAAAAGAATTCCAAGAATGAGTGCGATTCCGAAGTGTTTGAATTTTGTATCTTTCAAGTCCTCTTTTGCTTTTTGGTATCTGTCCATGTTTTA
The DNA here is from genome assembly GCA_017609885.1 of Candidatus Pacearchaeota archaeon. Classification (GTDB taxonomy): domain Archaea; phylum Nanobdellota; class Nanobdellia; order Pacearchaeales; family GW2011-AR1; genus JACPLR01. Next base: position 40,167 of record JAFCDB010000005.1, on the reverse strand, counting down.
TTAAAGAATTTGGGCTTTAATAATTTTTACTTCTTCAAGCGGGCGGGCGTTTTCGTCAACTTGGACTTTTGCAATTTCTTCAACTACATCCATTCCTTCAATGACTTTTCCGAAAACAGGATGTTTGCTTGTTGGTGGTTGTTTATCCCAATCTAAGTAAGTGTTATCGACGAGATTTATGAAAAATTGACTGCCTCCAGAATTTGGCCCTGAGTTTGCCATTGCAATTGTCCCACGGAGATTTGAGTTTCCCTTAATAAATTCATCTTCTATTGTGTATCCTGGGTTTCCTGTTCCTGTGCCTGTTGGGTCTCCACCCTGAATCATGAAATCTTTAATAACTCTATGGAAAATTATACTGTTATAAAAACCTTCTCTTACAAGTTTTTCAAAATTTCCTGCTGTGATTGGAGAATTTTGATAGAGTTGTATTGTTATATCCCCCTTTGTTGTCTGGAGCAGGACTTTTGTGTCTTGGTTTGTGTTTTGTTGGTTCATGAAATAATATCCTCCAATAATTATTGCAATAACTGCAAGGGCAATATATAAATTTTTCTTTTTGATTGTTACCATTGATAGGAAAGTTTAAATTGGTTTTTAAATTTTTAGGATTAGTTATGCTGCTGGAGGTTCATTTCCTTTTGCTACTATAAGTAATTCTTTGGAAATATATTTTAACCAAGTTCTTGCTGTAGATAATTCTTTTTTATCAAGTGTTGCTGATTTTCCTCCTGATGCAAGATATTCATAAATTCTGTCTTGGAAAGATTGTAGTCGTTCATGTCTATTTTCATATTTCTGAAATTCTCCAAGTAGAGATTTTCCTTCAGGTGTTTTTATTAAAAATTCATAAAATAAGGTTTTACCCCTGTTGCCAATGAAACATCTTCTTCTGATTTTTCATGATATTTAGAATCCCTATCCATTGCCGACCATAAATTTGCTGTCCAGTCCAAATTATGTACTTCTTTTTTACTTAAAGATTGTTCATTAGCTAATTTTTCTAATGAGCTTATACTATTTAGTAATTGACAACTTGTCCAAAATGCATCTCCTGCCCTTTGGTCTTCGAAAATATTAGTTATCTTTTTAATATGACTTTTGAGCTTATAAATATTATTATAGTAAATTATATTAAAGCAACATTATTTTTTACATTATGATACTAGAACTAACACTCGCAATTTTGTGTTTTGTCCTCGGACTTTCGCTTTTTGCATTTGTGCCTTTAATTTTTGGTGCGCCGTTTGAGCCAAGCAGGAAAAAAGTTTTGAAACAAATTTTAGATTTGGCAAATGTGAAAAAAGGAAAAAGGATAGTTGATTTAGGTTCTGGAGATGGCAGGATTGTAATTGCATTTGCAAAAAAAGGAACGCTAGCAGTTGGTTATGAAATAAATCCTTGGTTAGTTTTGTATTCACGTCGGCAGATTAAGAAACAAGGTTTGAAAAATAGAGCTAAAATTTATTGGAGAAGTTTTTGGAATATTTCTTTAAAAGATTTTGATGTTGTTGTGACTTTTCAAATTGGTTATATTATGAATCGCTTACAAAAGAAATTGAAAAAAGAATTGAAAAAAGGAGCGCGAGTGATTTCGCATCAATGGAGATTTAAAAATTGGAAAATTTCTGAACAGAAAGGGAAGGTTAGATTGTATGTTAAGTAGATTTATCTTTTAATTCTCTTGCTGTGCATTCTAAATTAAATAGAGTTATTGTTGCTTCGAGTTTTAATGAGGTAATTTCTTCTCTGAATTGTCTTTCTGATTCTCTGAGCTTAGTCAATTTTTCTAATTGAATCCTCTTATTTTCCTCTAATGTTTCGTATCTTTCTATTGTTTCGACTACTAAATCATAAAGTTTTCTTTTTTCTTTTAATGGAGCGTTAGCAGTTCTTATTTTTTCTGTTGCTCCTATCATTTGTTCGTAAAATTGTTTATCCATTTAGTTTAAAGGGATTGATTTTATTTATATACTTTTCTTATTACTTGTTTTTAATGATTATTTCCTCCTCTCAACAATCTTCTTTGCCTTAAAGGAAACTAAAAATAACATAAACATAACTGCTGAGAAAAATAAAAAGATTGATTTAAATGGAAGGAAAATAACTAATAATGATGGGATGAATTTTCCAATAAGTCCTGCAAGTTCAATTCTTGTGTTGTATGGGCCGTAAAATCTCTGCTGATCTCTTTTCTTTGAAACATCAAAGAAGTATGCTTCTGTTGTTGGTTCAAGCATTGCCAATCCGACACTTGCAAAAATTAAAATTCCAAGAACTGAATAAACATTTGGTGTGAAAAAACAAATTAATGCTGCGATTGCAGGGATTAGGTATCCTAATTTGAATAATTTTCTGAATCCTTTTCGTCCTGCAATGTTTGCAAATTTATATTCGAACAAAATTAGGGGAATTGGAATTGCAAAAAGGAAATATCCTACCCAGAGATTGCTTAGGTTGTTTCTGATTATGAATAAGGGGGTATAGAGATAGATTAATACCCACCAGAAACTTACGCCGCCGCCGAGAATGTAGGTAATTATTCTGTTTTTGTCTTTGAAAAATGCGAAGAAGTTTTTTATCAGGTTTCTGTCAATTTTTTTCTGAGTATGGTGGTCTTTTAAGTCCATAAATTTTCCTAAAATAAGTGCGAGAAATATGAAAACTGCAGATATAACAAATATCATATTTATCCCGTATTGATTTGAAACAAAACCAGCAATTAGAGGCCCGATAATCCATGCAAAATTTATAAATGTGAATCTTAGCCCCTCGTTTTTTGAGAGTTTTGAGTTTTTTGAGAAATCTTTAATAATTATTCCAAAGCTTGTTATTCTTAGTGCGTAAATTAGAGTCATGAAAAATGCAAGTATGACAAAAATATAGAAATTTTTATTTATTGCAAATAAAATGTAAGTTATTCCAAATAGGAAAAGGGTATAGTAAAAGATTTTTGATTTGCTTGTTCTTTCTACGAGCGGGATAAAGAAAAAATATGAAATTATTCCAACAAGGGTGAGCAGGGCGGAGATTAATCCTACGAGTGCGACGCTATTCAGAAAACTGTCGAGATAAACTGCCCAGATTGTTGTAACGAAACTTGTTGCAAGTGCGACTAACAATCCTATTGTGCTAAGTTTTGCGATTTTTGTCATCTCGAGTTCGCCGTGGTGTTTTCGTAAGATGATGCTCATTTCAAACCTCAACCTCATAAACAAAAACTTTATCATACGGAATGAACCATTTCACAGTCTCTGCCACACTTGCTTGCTCCCAAATATATCTGAAAAGACGGATTGAATTTCCATGAGCTGAGATTGCAACATTGACTTTTTCCTTTTTCATAAACTTCTTTAGATTTTTAATGAATTTTTTCACTCTTTTTTCAACCATTTTAAATGACTCGCCGTTTGGCGGCGGATTGTCCCATCCTCTGTGAATTATATCATATTCCCTTTTTCCAAGAAATCTTATGAGTTTTTTTCTATCTTTAGGAGATAGATTTTCCATAGCATCTCCTTCAACCCGTAAATTAACTGCATGCTTTCCAACTCTCTTAATAAAACTCTCGTGTGTTGTGCCCTCAAAATCGCCGTAGCTTCTCTCAACCATTCGATTTGCAGTTATTATTTCGCGAATTTCAGGATGAAATTTTAAAACTTCTTTTAGAGTTTGTTTGCTTCTAATAAGTTCTGTCTGAAATGCAATGTCAATTTTTTTATTTTTTAGTTTTTGAGCTACTTTTTTTGCACTTTTAATTCCCTTTTTTGTCAATTTCGGATTTTCCCAGCCCGTGAAGATTCCTTTCTCATTATAACTTGTTTCTCCATGCCTGAAAAGATAAATTTTTAATTTCTTTTTTTTCCTTTTCATATTTATTTTAAGATGAAAGCATTTATAAAATATTGTTTCCTTACTTTGAAATGAGAGGATTTGGTTTTATTGTTAGTTTGATAGTTGTTGCAACAGGGCTTTTTTTAGCTTCAGGTGTTTTTACATATTATGCAGGAGATGTTTATTGGGCAACTGACAGGGCAGGTTTTCCAACAGGTTTTATTCATGGAGCAATTGCACCTGTGATAATTGTCGTCGGTGTTTTCAGTGATTATGGAATTTATGAAGTTAATAACTCCGGCTGGTTTTATGATTTGTTTTTTATCCTTGGAATTTTATTTGTCTGGGCCGGTGGAAGCGGGGGGACAAAAAATGTAATACAAAACTATTATCATCATCCTGATTCTCAATCTCAACCAGCACAGTCTTCTGGCAGGTTGCACAAAGATGATTTAAAAGAACTTAGCAAGATGGTTGATAAAAAAATTTCTAAGAAAATTAAGAGAAGAAAGGTTAAGAAAAAAAGAAATTGGTTTTCTGGATGGTTTAAGAAGGGGAAAGAAAAGAAAGGACTAAAGAAAACTATTTTGAAAGAAGAGGAAGTTAAAAAGCCGATAAAGGTGAAGAAGTAAAACTTAAAAACCCTTTCAAACTATTTCTGACATGAAAACAGTAGAACAGTTGAATGATTCGCAAGCAATTCCGATTTGCTAGTTCTACAAATAAATTCTTTTTATTAAAATGAAAATTGTTAAAGATTTTTTATGGAAACACAATACAAGTGTCAAGGATTTTCTTAGTGAAATAGGCAGCATCGGATTTCAAAGCGTCGAATTAAAAAATGCCAGTGATTTAATTGTTAAGATGAAGGGTTCTGGAGCTAAGATTTATTTGACATTTACTTCGAATATGGTGACTTCTGGTTTAAGAGGATTCTTTGCTCAATTAATTAACCTAAAAATGGCAGACATAATTGTAACAACTGCAGGAGCAATTGAAGAAGATTTTATGAAGGCAACTGGAGCAAACTTCACAATAAAAAACTTCAATACTGACGATTATGCTCTTCATGAAAAAGGAGAAAACCGAGTAGGAAACTTAATAATTAGAAATGAAGATTACACAAAATTTGAAGATAAAATGCTTTCTATTCTGAATGAATTATATGAAAAGAAAAAAGTTTGGACTCCTTGTGAATTAATTAGTGAACTGGGTAAAATAATTGATGATGAGAATTCAATTTTGCATCAAGCAGAAAGAAATAATGTCCCTGTTTTTTGTCCTGGAATTACTGACGGGGCGATTGGATTTCATCTTTTTATGTTTAAAGAGAAGCATCCTGATTTTGTGATAGATGTTGCGGGGGATTTTAAAAATATTGTATTTGCTTCAAACCACGATGAAAAAAAGGCAATTATTTCTTTGGGAGGAGGAATTTCAAAACATCATGCGATTTTGTCTGGTTTGTTAAATGGGGGATTCGATTATGCGCTTTATATGACAACTGCTAATGCAAGTAGCGGAAGTATGTCAGGTGCAACAACACAAGAAGCAAAATCTTGGGGGAAAATAAAAGATGATTCTGATGCTGTTACTGTTATTGGGGATGTAACTGTGAATTTTCCCTTGGCAATGTGCAGGAGTTTGGATTTGTTGAAAAAGGGGGGAATTATATGAGCAAGGCAAAATTTATTTTATCTAAGAAAAAAGTTTTGGAACAGTATAAATCACTTGCTGATTTAGGATTGAAAGTTTCATACAGCTATAAAACAAATCAAATTGTTGGAGATGTTTTGCAGGAATTTGCTAATTGTGATTTTTCTATTCACAATTTTAAGGAGATTGAGAAAATAAATGATAAATCGAAAATTTGGTTTTTTTCTCAGGCATGGAGTAGAGAAGAAGTTTGCAATCTGATTGAAATTGGAGTAAGAAGTTTTGTGATTGACAGTAAAGATGATTTAAAAATTTTATTGGATGTTTTGGAAGAAGAAAAAGTTAAGATTAATTTAAGTTTAAGAATGAAATTTTTTGAACACCGGATTGGCACTGGGAAATATTTTGTTTACGGATTTTCTTCTGAAAAAGTAAATAGAATTATAAAAAAACTAGAAAATAATGAATTTGTTGAAAAATTAGGCGTTCACATTCATAGGAAAACTCAAAATACAAGCGAGTGGGAAATTGTTGAAGATTTGAGGGATTCGTTGAGTGATGAGTTTTTGAAGAGAATTGATTTTGTGAATCTTGGAGGAGGATTGCCTGCAGAGTATAAAAATTCGAATATTAAAATCTTAGATTATATATTTGAAAAAATAAAGGAGACGAAAAAATGGCTGGGGGAGAGAGGGATTGAGATTTATATTGAACCAGGAAGGTTTATTGCAGCTCCTGCTGTAAAATTAGAGACAGAAGTTATTCGGGTTTCTGAGGGAAATGTTGTTTTGAATACGACGATTTATAATTGTGCTTTGGATACTTTGTTGACAAATACAAGGATGCTTGTTGAAGGAGAGATTTCAGAAGGCAAGAATTATTTAATAAAGGGAAATTCTCCGACAAGGGATGACATTTTTCGTTATAGTATTTTTTTAAATGAAGTGAGGGTTGGGGATAAAATTGTTTTTTTGAATGCAGGGGCTTATAATTATGCGACTGATTTTTTTGGGTATGAAAAATTGGAGACCGAGATTGTGGAATATTTCCCAACCCTTGAGTAGTTAGAAAGTTTTATAAACTAAAAAAAACACATAATTATGCTTAACTTCGGTTAAGTAAGGTTGTTGATCTTCGGATTTTCAACCTTTTATGTTCTATTGAATTTTTTCCAGCCATTCAATCTCCTGCTCGCTTAGATTAAGTTCTTTTTGAACTTTAGGATTTATCAAAACAGGTTTGATAATGTTAAATTCTTTGTTTGCTTTCTTTTTTGAACAGTGAATTCTTTTTGCATATTTTGTAATTACTGTTTTTTTATGTTTATTTTTGTTATTATTTATCCAGATTTTTAAAATTCTTGTTGGTTTTTGGTAATGGGTGAATCCTGACTTCGGATTTTTTTTCGAAAGCGCAATTCCTGCACTTAGGAAAATATTTTGGTAAAGGAGAAAACGCCAGTGTCTTTGTCTTCTTATTCTTCCCCTGAAAACATCTGCAAGACTTAAGATTTCATAAGCTTTGTAAAGTTCCTGCCCAGAATATTCATAAGGAATGTTTTCTTCAACCCAAAGGAAAATTTTTTCAAGTGGCATGTCAACTGTGTCGTAGATTCTTAATGTTTCTTTGTTCAATAAATTCTTGAAAATTATTTTTAGAGCGTTGAAAATATCCTGAGAGCGATTTCTTTCATCGATGTTTAAATATTCTGACATTGGAGATTCTGCAAATGCTAATGTCTGCAAATCGTTAATTGCTGCTCTAACATCGCCCTTACTTCTCACTGCAATTGAAACAAGAACTTGGTCATTTATTGGGAAATTTTCTTTTTGCGCTATTTCTTTTAAGATTAATGATATTATTTTATAGTCGAGATCTGTAAGATTTATTAGTTCACATTTCTTTCTTAATCCTGCAAATTTTTTGTCCCAAATATCATTTGCAGTAACAATCATCGGGAACTGTGTTTCTTCTATTAAAGAGATTAGTTCTGGAATTCCACCCCTGTCTTTTCTTGCTGAAAGTCCATCAACTTCATCAACAAGAAGGACTTTTCCTTTTTTGAATAGACTTTTCTGTTCTGATGCAGGTTTTAATTTTTGTTCAAGTTGTTCTTTATTTCTCAAATCTGACGCATTTAATTCATAGATTTCCAAATCAAATTCGTTGCTGATGACATGAGCTAAACTTGTTTTTCCGACGCCTGCCGGGCCGTGAAGAAGAATTGATTTTTTTCCTTTTGGAAATCCTGCAAAAAAGTTTTTTAATTTGCTGACTGCAAGTTCCTGTCCTTTTATGTCTAAAAATTTCTGCGCGCGATATTTTTCACTCCAATTTTTGAATTCTTGGTTTTGCATTTTGCCTCTTTTTATTTTTGAGTTGTAATTCCAGCTTCTTGGAAAGCTTTTATTAAAGCATAATGATATCCTAATGCCTCTTCAAATTTTGAGGATTTATGTACAACATGTGCTTCTACTCCAGGATCATGGAGATAAGGAATTTTTAGATTTCTTTTAATTTCATCCCAAATTATTGTCCAATAACTATGCCCTGTTTCCCAATCATGCCTTTCTGTTCGAATTCGAAGAGAACTGCAGTGAATCTCTTCATTAAATCCTGGTTTATCTCTTCCTTCAAATCCTTCTGATTCAATTGGATAATCTTTATGTTTTAGTTTAGTAACTTCAATTCCAAAAAAATTTAGTTCATCATTTAATAATTTTTCAAAGCCCATTTTATTTCCCCCGTCCTGCCATGACAAAACTTGCAAGCAGAGATTCTAATTGAATAAACTCATCAGCTCCTTCTGTTAATCTGAATTCAATTTCGCCTGTTCTTTCAGTTAATCTTACCTTTAATTCTGGCTCAATTGTCAGATTCCAAATCTCTTTCTGAATAGATTTAATAACATCTGAACCTGAAATTGATTCTTTTAGCATTATGTCGAGGAGTTTTTCACGTGAATTTGTGAAGTCGCCTGCCAGAGCATATTCTAAGACAACTTTGATATCACTTGGTCTTGCACTTGGGACAATTGTTTCAATTAAGTCAGGAGTTATAGAGTTGCTTATTGAGCCGGTTGTCTGCAACAAATTTATTGCACGCCGGCAGTCGCCTTCTGAAACTTCGAAAAGAGTTTCGACTGCTTTTTCATCAATTTCGAGATGTTCATTTGAGCAGATTCTTGTTACGACTTTCTCTATATCTTTTTTTTCTAAAAGCCGGAATCTGAAAACTGCGCATCGTGATTGGATTGGATCGATAATTTTGCTGCTGTAATTGCATGAGAGAATGAATCTGCAGTTTGCAGTGTAGTTTTCCATTGTTCTTCTTAGTGCGTTTTGCGCTTCATTTGTGAGGGCGTCTGCTTCGTCGAGGAAAATTACTTTGAAAGGAATTTTTGAAATTGCCTTTGTTCTTGCAAAGTCCTTTACTTTTTCTCTTACAACGTCGATTCCTCTTTCATCTGAAGCATTTAGTTCTAAATAATTTTCTCTCCATGAATCTCCGAAAAGGTCTTTTACTACGACAAGTGCTAATGTAGATTTTCCAACGCCTGCCGGACCTGCAAAAAGCAAATGAGGAATGTTCATTGCATTTGTCAGTGATTTTACTCTTTTTATTATGTCGTCTTGCCCAACCATTTCTTCGAATTTTACAGGGCGGTATTTTTCAGTCCAGATTTCGCTGTCCATAGAAATTTGAAATTAGTGTAGGTTAAAAAGATTGCTGTGGTGGAGTTAGGTTTTCACAAAACCTTTATTAAGTTTATTTTCTATTTTAAAAGATGAATGAAAAAGGGATGTCGGCGATTTTTGTCGCGGTTTTGATGATAGTAGTTATTATTGGTGCTGTTGCGATTTTTTGGATTATTGTTTCTAAATTTGCTCCTGAAATTTTTGAAGAAGAAACAATTTCTCCAGAATTTATTGCTGAGAATATGGAGCTTTCAATTGTCAGTTTTGAAGAAGGAATTTTAAAACTGTCAATTAGGAGAACAGCAGGAGAAGAGAATATTGAAAGTTTAAAGATTGTCTTTGAAGATGGAAATGGCACTGTGGAATCGTATAATGTTATGGTGGTAATTGGGCCTTCTGAGACAAAAGTAGTTTCAATTAATATTTCAAACAGTTCTCTCGGTGAAATTGTAAAAATTTCTGTTTATGCGACTTTTTCAGGAGGAGCACTTGCAGAAATGATTCCAACTCCTGATGATGGAGAATACAGTAGCAGAGGGGGCGGAAGTGGTAGCAGTAGTGGAAGTGGCGGAAGCGGTGAAACAGAGTATTGTGGCGACGGAATTACAAATGGAAACGAAGAATGTGATGATGGGAATAATAGGGGTGGAGATGGATGTTCTGCAATTTGTGAGGAAGAAATAATTTGTGAGGAAAATACTTATTATGTTGATAGTACAAACGGAGATGATTCAAATGATGGAAAATGTTCCAAACAAAATGGAACAGGAATTGGACCTTGGAAGACAACAAGCAAAGTAAATAGTTTTATTTTTAATTCAGGAGATTTTGTTAAATTCAGGAGCGGAGAAGTTTTTAGGGGATATGAAGAGACAAATGAATATGCTACGTTATTTCCGGTTAGTGGAGTTACTTATACTTTTTATGGTACTAAAGATAAACCAATTATATCAGGAGCAATTGATGCAACTGATTCTTCAAGATATCAATGGACAGCAACAGGAACTAATAACGAGTATAAATTTGAATCTATTGGAGGCGGGAGTCCTGGGATAATTCAGACAGACGGGGTTTGGATGGATGGAGAATATTTAGCTAACCATCTTTATGCAAATGTTCCTGGGAGTTTGCCGGATAATCAATGGGCATGGGCAGATGATACAGTTTATTTAAAATTAGAAGGAGGAACTGACCCAAATGGAGCTGGTTTAATTGAGATTGCGCAGAAAGACAGCGCGGTTTTTATGATGAACAAGGCAAACGTTGTTTTAAATAATCTCCACCTCAAACATGGAAACAGGAATCTTTATCGAGGTTTGGATTATCGGGGGACTTTAACAATGAGAGATGTTGATAGTTCAGTTGTTCAGAACTGCATTATTGAAGAGGCGAGCGATTATGCAGTTGTATTCACAAGGAGATTGACAAATTCATTCCTTGTTAATAATACTATAAGAAATTTAAGGAGGGAAAATTATTATAATAATGACCTTACGAGAAATATTGTCACTCTTACAGATTCTGATAATAATAATATTTCAAAGAATTTGATTTCAAATAATCCGCTCGGCTCTGATTGTATGTATCTTGCAGAAGGTTCGAGTTATAATTATGTAGAATATAACGAGATTTCTGGGCCATGTGCAAATGCAATTTATATAAGAGGAACGAGTAGTGCAAATTCAAACAACCATATTCGTTATAATTACATTCACAATATTTTTAGTGAAACTTATTATGGAGGAGGAATTGGTATTCAGGTTCGAGATGGAGCTTCTGAAAATTATATTTATGGAAATGTTTTGATGCAGCTTCGCGGGCCGATTATGCAGTCTGATGGAAAAGACAACCCTGTGACTGGGACTCATATTTATAATAATGTTATTTATAATACATGGTATGATGGTTCAGGCGGAAGAAGCGGAGCAGTAAAAGTTTGGGGAGGGACTAATGAAGGAACAGAAGTGAAAAATAATTTGATTATAAGCATTGGAACTGGGTTGACTTTGGATTCGCACAACGGAGCTGTAATTGATAATAATTGTGTTTTTCCTTTAGACGGAGCAGATGCTATTGGAGGCACAAATGTTGGAGAGATTACAAACACAATCACAGATAATCCGCTTATTTTCAACAGCAATCCCACAAATCCAGGGGATTTGCGTTTAACTTCAGATTCACCTTGTAAAGATGTTGGACTAAATCTTGGTTCTGAATTTGAAATGGAGCTTGGAGCTTTATCAAATTGGCCTGAGGCAGTTGAATTACTTAATCAAAACTCTTATGAAACTGGCTGGGAAATTGGAGCGTTTGTTTATGATTCTCATGAATGTGATTTTGACAGCGAGTGTGATGATGGAGTTTGGTGCAATGGAGCTGAAACTTGTGATGGGAGCAATAAATGCCAATTAGGAACTGCTCCTTGTACTAATCATGAACTTAGTTGTCTTGTAACTTGTGTTGAAGCTACTCAAGAATGCAATATCGCAGATGATGGTGTGTGTGAAAATCCAAATGATTGTTTTCCTGATGTTTGTGTGGGTGTTGGTGGAGACTCTATAACGGGGTGTGAAAATCAAAATCCAAGCACAAGTTACTGCACAAATCCAAACGGCTGTGGTATTATTGAGTGTGTATCTGGAAATTGCGAGTATTCTGATTGTCCTTCTCCTCCTCCACTTCCATTTGATGATAATTTAGTTTTATATTATCCTTTTGATAATGTAGATGATTACAATGATGAATCTGGGAATGGGAATGATGGCTCTTGTATAGAGTGCCCTGTTTATACAACAAGCCACGATGGCACAGGAGCTTATGATTTTGATGGTGTTAATGATTATCTTAATGCTGGCGGGGCAGATTCTCTTGTTTTTGGAACAGATGATTTCACAGTTGCTTCTTGGATAAGAGCAGATTCTTTGGTTAATCCTTTGGGATACAACGGATTTATTTATTATGGAAGTCCATTTGGAAATGGTTATGGACTAAGAAAATATTCAACTGGAAATACATTGCAATTTTGTGTAAGAAACGAGCAGGAAAATTGCGTTGCTCAATGGAGTAGTTCTCCAATGACTGCAGGTGAGTGGCATCATGTTGTGGGAGTTCGAGACAATACTGGTTCAAATGAAGATATTTATTTGTATGTGGATGGGGCCGAATATTTGAACAGAACAGGGTTAGATTTAACAACTATTACTGGGGGTGATGTTTTGAAAATTGGAATGTCTGAGGAAAATAGATACATGGATGCAACTATTGATGAAGTTAGGATTTATGATATTGCTTTAGATGCAGGACAAGTTGCTCAGCTTTATGAAAATTCTATTTCTCTTTCTCCGGAAATTAAGGAAGAAGACTTGTTTGAGAGATTTGTTGATTGGATAAAAAATTTATTTAGTTAAATTTATAAAAACTGTTTCTCTTTGTTTTATATGGATAAAAAGGGAGTGTCAAAAAGTTTTATTGTGATTTTGATAGCTATAGCAGTTATTTGTGCAATTATGATTTTCTTGATTGTTTTTTTCAATCTTCTTCCTAAGTATGTTGAAGAGCAATTTGGTATCGAATTAGTTTCTGAAGAACTGGAAGTTTCGATTATAAATTTTGAAAGTGATTTAATTAGTTTTTCTATTAAAAACCTTCGGAATGATAAAAATGTTGAAAGTCTTGAGTTTGTTCTTGAGAATGAAAATGAAGAAAGATATAATCTTGAGGTTTTAATTAGACCTTTAGAAACAGATGTGATTTCAGTTGATATTTCAAACAGTTCTTTGGAGAATATTGCAAAGATTTCTATTTTCCCAACTTTTTCAGCAGACTCTCATGGACTTATTTTGCTTTGTGGAGATGGAAATTGCACTGAAAATGAAACATGTTGGACTTGTGAGCAGGATTGCGGGATTTGCAGCAGGGGAAGTGGTGGAAGTGGAGATGGAGGCAGTGGAAACAATTGCGGAGATGGAGCTGTTGAAGGAGGAGAGTTTTGCGATTCAAATTCACAGAGCTGCACAATTAATGGTTACCTAGGAACACAAAATTGTTTAAGTGATTGTTCTGGATTTGATACATGTGTTACAACTGAATATTGCGGAGATGGAATTGTGAATGGAAATGAAGATTGTGAAGATGGAAACTTTATAAGTGGTGACGGATGCTCACCTAACTGCGAAGAAGAAGGAGCAGTTATCTGCGAGCCAAATACTTATTATGTTGATTCTGTTAATGGAAATGATGCAAATAATGGAACCTGCTCTGACAGCGCGTGGCAAACAGTTAGTAAAGTAAATAGCGAGAGTTTTGTTGCAGGGGATAGTATTAAATTTGTGAGAGGAGGACAAGCAGATCAGACTTTAACTTTGCTAGGAAGCTCAGGAGAACTTGGAAATCCAATTAAAATTGAATCTTATGGGCTTGGGAATAAACCTATATTCCCTACAGGAGTTGAGTTTACAGGGAATAAATACATTAATTTAAGTGATTTTACTGTTCAGTGGTTGGGGTTTACAATAAAATTAATTGGGACAGAGGAAATTGTTTTAGATAATGTAACAATCATTAATGGAGGCGAGCTGTCTCCTGCAGGAATATTGATTGCTTCAACTTCTTCAGGATGTAAAAATAATATTGTTAAGAATTCTGAAATAATTTCAACTCATGGAGGTATTTGGCAAGAGGGAGGATGTAGCGTTACTATTGAGGGGCATGGAATTTTAATTGCTGGATGGTCTGATGAAGGATGTTCTGGAAATAAATTAATTAATAATATGATTTATGATAATGATGGCGGAGGAATTACAGTCAACGGAAACACAACCAAAACTTATATTTCAGGAAATGAAATTTACAACAATAATGCCCATGGAATTCATGTTGCAGAAACTTCTGAAACTGTTATTGAGAGAAATGTTGTTTATGAAAATTCCCAAGGGTTAGATGATGCCTACGGAATTGATTTAATTGCAATTGAAGAGAATAATATTGTTAGATATAATGTTGTGCATGACCAGCATGATAGCAAGTCTGATCCTGGAATTACTCCTGCCTGCGAGGCTGCTGAGGCATTGGGAAATGGGGGAATAAGATTTGATGGAATTCGCAGCGACGAGACCTTACCTGAATTTCAGCATCATTGGTATGGAGATTCTTTAGGAAATATTGCACACCATAATTTAGTTTACAATGAACGGTATGGATTGGAGGTTGTGAATTATGATAATACTGAAATTTATAATAACGTCTTTAACAATACTTTTGAATATGGAATTGTTGTGAGTGGTTTGAATGGACATACTACTGCAAATACAAAGATTAAAAATAATATTTTTTCTGAGGCAAATAATTCTTGGATTGAATTAATTGATACTTTGGGGGATGAGGAAATTGATTATAATTTGTATTGGGGGGAAAGTTGGAGTGCATTGCCAGGACAGGATGCTAATTCAATTAATGAAGACCCTTTGTTTATTGATGAAGTTTTTCATTTGGATATTTTGAGTTTGGCATTTGGAGCTGGAACAAGCGTTGAATTAACAGAAGATTTTGACAGCAATGCGATTTCTTCTGGAAGCGAGAGTATTGGAGCTTATGAACCTGAAATTTTGCTTTCGCCTATTGTTGAAAGAAACTTTTTTGAGAGATTTGTTGATTGGGTTAAGGGGTTGTTTAGATAGTAATTTTATCGTCGATAAACGCAATTTTTGCATCGAAAAGTTTATAAAGGAAAGTGACTTTTTTATAGTGAAATTCTGATGAGAATTTTAAAATGACAGAGCAATATAGTGCGAAGAGTATCAAAGTTTTGGAAGGACTTGAAGCAGTCCGCAAGAGACCGGCAATGTATATAGGTAGCACGAGCAAGGATGGTTTGCATCATCTTGTCTATGAAATTGTGGACAATGCTGTTGATGAAGCACAAGCAGGTGAATGTACTAAGATTGAAGTAAGTATAAATAAAGATGAGAGTTTAACAGTTGTCGATGACGGCAGGGGGATTCCTGTTGAAAAACACTCCTCTGGAAAATCTGCTCTGGAAGTGGTGATGACAAAATTGCATGCTGGAGGAAAGTTTGAAAACAAAGCATATCAAATTTCAGGAGGTTTGCATGGGGTAGGTGTTAGTTGTGTAAATGCACTTTCTGAAAAACTTGTTGTCCAGGTGAAGAGAAAGGGGAAAATTTATGAGCAAACATACTTGAGGGGAAATCCAAAAGGAAAGATTAAAATTGTGGGAAATACTGATAAAAATGATACAGGAACAATTGTAACTTTCTGGCCTGATAAAGATATTTTTTCTACATTGGTTTTTGATTTTAGTGTTATTTCTGCGCGAGTTCGTGAATTAGCATTTTTGAATCCTGGAGTGCAAATTGTTGTAAAGGACTTGAGAAAATCTGAAGTTAAAAAAGATGTTTTCAAATATGATGGTGGGATTTCTGAATTTGTAAAATGGATAAATAGAAGCAAAACAATTTTACACAGCAAGCCGATTTATTTTAAGAAGGAAATTAATTCTACTATTTTAGAAGTTGCGATTCAGTATGTTGATAGTTACAAGGAGAATATTTTTGGTTTTGTGAATACAATCAATACTATTGAGGGAGGAACACATATTTCTGGGTTTAAGACAGCTTTGACAAGAGCTGTTAATGATTATGCGAGCAAAAAAGCAATGCTGAAAAATGAGAAACTTTCTGGAGATGATGTTCGTGAAGGACTGACAGCTGTTATTAGTATTAGGATTAAAGATCCGCAGTTTGAAGGGCAGACAAAGACGAAACTTGGGAACTCTGAAGTTAAGGGTTATGTTGATTCAATGGTGAGTGTTGCATTGAGTGAATATCTTGAAGAAAATCCTGTTGTTGCGAACAAAATTGTGAGCAAAGCAGTTGATTCTGCAAAGGCACGTTCTGCTGCGAAAAAGGCGCGGGATTTGGTTAGAAGAAAAAATGTTATAGGATTTTCAGGAATGCCTGGAAAATTGACTGATTGCTCGTCGAAGAAGATGGAAAGGACTGAAGTTTATATTGTTGAAGGAGATTCTGCTGGAGGTACTGCGAAAAACGCACGTGACAGAGAGACCCAGGCAATTTTACCGCTTAAGGGAAAAATTTTGAATGTTGAGAAAGCAAATCCTGTGAAAGTTCTTTCAAGTGAGGAAATTACAAATTTAATAACTGCGATTGGAACAAATGTTAAAGAAAATTTTGATTTAAATAGGTTGCGTTATAGTAAAATTATAATTATGACAGATGCTGATGTTGACGGACAGCATATTGCTACGCTACTTTTGACTTTCTTTTTTAGATATGTTCCTGAGCTAATTGAAAATGGTAATATTTTTGTTGCGATGTCCCCCCTTTATAGAATTAGAAAATCAGGAAAAGATAATTATGTTTATAGCAACGAGGAATTGGAGAAGGTTTTGGCGAAGATTGGTAAGGCAGATGTTCAGAGATTTAAGGGGCTTGGGGAAATGGATGCAAAGCAGCTTTGGGATACTACGATGAATCCAAAGACGCGGATTTTAAAAAAAATTTCAATTGATGACTCTATTCGAGCAGACCAAGTTTTTTCAATGCTAATGGGAGAGGTTGTTGGACCCAGGCGAAAGTTTATTGAGCAGAACGCCAATATTGCGGAGGTTGATATTTGAGATGGAAATTGAAGAACATCCAGAAGAGTTTTTAGTTGAAAGACAAATAGAAAGAGGAGAAATTATTAGAGAAACTATAATTGGAACTGGTTGTTATGCAATTCCAGAATGTTTAGATTATACTTGGACAGAAAAAGCAATTTTCCAGAGGTTAGAAAATTAAATGAAAAAACAAAAAAAATTCATAGTGCGAAGCTGCCCTAAGTGCAAAAGCGATAATATTGGAATTATTATAGGCGGACAAATGGGAATGTGGGAGTGCAAAGATTGTGGTTTTCGAGGGCCTTCGTTTTTAGAAAGGGAAATGAATGAAGAAGAGTTTTTAGAATATGAAGAGAAAAAAGGTAGTGGGGAGTTTGATTTAGGAGAGCCAAAGACAGTTGAGAAGAAAAAATTGCATAAGGAAATGCTGAGAGAGAAAATGGAGAAGGGGGAAGAAATATGATGAATAGTAAAATTTATAAATGGAAGAATATTATTAATTTTAACATGAACCCCAGTGATCCTACGGGGTCGCTGGATGAGTTTTATTTTAAATATTTTATTAAGGAGAGGTTTTTCTAATGGAAAATACTTTAATTTTACAAGATGGAGGATTTTTATCGAAATTATCTAAACATTTTGGTAGTGGAAAATATCTAAAGTATGATTTGATTAATTTCTCAAAAAACATAGCCAAAAAACAAAATTTATTTTGTAAGCGTATCTTCTACTACACAGCGCCACCTTTCCAAAGTGCGAGGCCTACTGAAGATGAATCAAGAAGATATAAAGTATATGAAAAATTTAGGAGAAAATTATCCAATTATAAATTAATTTCCATAAGAGAAGGAAGGTGCCAAAGATTAAAAATTGATGGTAAATATATTTACAAACAAAAAGCAGTTGATACATTGGCAATAATTGATTTAATGAGTATTCCATTAAAATATCCAAATATAAAAAAAGTTATTTTGATTGCATCTGATAGTGATTTTGTTCCTGCAGTAAAAGAATTAGATAAATTGAACATTAAAACAATTCTTTATACATATTATGAAAAGAGAAGGACTGCTAAATTTTCGACTTCAAATAATTTAATAAAATCTGTTCATAAATATGTTTTGTTAACAAAAAAAGATTTTGAGGATGCTAAATTAATTAAATCTAAGAGGGGGGAAGAAATATGAGTCTTGAGAATCATTTTTTAAAAATAAGAACATTTATATTAGATAGATATAAAGATAATTTAGCTGGGCTTTTAGTTTTTGGTTCTGCCAACACTGGTCATTTTATAGACGAAAGATCTGATATTGATACAATGATTTTTTTAAAAGAACAAAATAATTTGGATTTAGATGAAGAAAGAACATTTCTATTGGATAAATTAAAATCAGAGCATTTTGCAAATCAGTATTTTTATACATTGGAAAGTATTAAAAAATATATAAATAGAAGAAAAAGTTTTTCTACATACATCACCATTGTAGGAGAGGGAGGATCAAGAGTTTTATATTCTACTTCTGAATTTGAAGAAACGAAAAAACAATTAAGAGAAAACCCTCCTACAAAAGAAGAGATTAAAGAGTTCTTAAAACAAAAAGATGAATTTGAATTAGAGGGTTATTTTAGAGATAGACAGGGATTTGATTTAACAAAGGCATTAATGGCTCATATTAGAAGAAAACTACAAATTATTAATTATTTTAAAACAGGAGATTTGATTTTTGATTATAAAGTTTGTTTATCTAATTCAAGGTTAGATGAGACAGAAAAATTAAAGTCATTATACGATACTTATGTTCATGCTAAAGATTTATCTAAAGAAGAAGCTGAAGATTATTATGGCCTAGCTAGAGAATTAACTGATAAAATAACTAAGATGTAGAATGGAACAACAAAACCAAAACGAGATTGAAATAGAAAATAGCAAGAGGGAAAACACAAACGGCGAAGTTGAGACTTTGGAAAAGAAAGAAATTAATCTGAAGGACCTTGGAGATGACAGGACTGTTAATACTGAGATTTGTACAGAGATGCAAAGAAGTTATATTGATTATGCAATGAGTGTGATTGTTTCTCGAGCTTTGCCTTCGGTAGAAGATGGATTAAAACCAGTTCATCGGAGAATTCTTTATGCAATGAAATTAATGGGACTTGAAAAAGGCATGACAAAAAAATCAGCGAGGATTGTTGGGGATACTATGGGAAAATATCATCCACATGGGGACATGGCAATTTATGATGCGATGGTGAGAATGGCGCAGGATTTTTCTTTGAGATATCCTCTTGTTAAAGGGCAGGGGAATTTTGGAAGTTTAGACGGGGACAAGGCAGCTGCTTCAAGATATACTGAAGCTAAACTTGCGAAGATTTCTATGGAGCTTTTGCAGGATATTGATAAAGATACTGTAAAACATACTCCTAATTTTGACAATAGTTTGAAGGAACCAGTTGTTCTTCCAGGGAAGCTGCCAAATCTTTTGATTAATGGAGCAAATGGAATTGCAGTTGGGATGACGACAAATATTCCGCCACATAATCTGAATGAAGTTTGTGATGCAATTGCTAAGATTATTGATAAACCAAAAACAGAAATTAATGAGTTGATGGAGATTGTCACAGGGCCAGATTTTCCAACTGGAGGTACAATTGTTGCTGATGGATTGAAAGAAATGTATGAAACAGGAAGGGGTGGTTTTGTTGTTCGAGGAAAAGTTACAAATGAGTCAACAAAGAAAAGAGAACTTGTAATTATAAATGAAATTCCCTATCAGATAAATAAAGCAGAATTAGTAAAAAATATTGCAAATTTGGCTCGTGATAAAAAACTTGTTGATGTAACAGATATCAGAGACGAATCTTCGAAAGGAAAAATCAGAATTGTTGTTGAATTAAAAAAAGGAGTTGAACCAAAGTTTGCAATTAATCGGATTTTCAAATCTACGAATTTACAGACAAAATTCAATGCTGTTTTAGTCGCGCTTGTTAATGGTGTACCAAAACAATTAAATTTAAAGCAGATTCTTGAAGCATATGTGAAACACAGGAGAAGAATTGTTAGAAAGAGGACAGAATTTGACTTGAAAAAAGCAGAAGAAAGAGAACATATTGTCAAGGGACTTTTGATTGCGCAGAGAAATCTTGATAAAGTTATTGAGACAATTAAAAAGAGCAAGACAATTTCTGATGCTTCAGAAAATTTGCAGAAGAAATTTAAACTAACTAAGAAGCAATCAGATGCGATTTTGGAAATTGCACTTCGGCAGTTAACTGCTTTAGAAAGAAAGAAACTTCAAAAGGAAGAAAAAGATTTAATTGAGAAAATTAAAAAGTTGAAAAAGATTTTAGGAGATGAAAAAGAAATTTTGAAAATAATTAAAGATGAATTGAAAGAATTGAAGAGAAATTTTGGCGACGATAGAAGGACGAGAATTATAAAATCTGTTAAGGATATTAAGGAAAAGGATTTAGTTTTGAAGCAGGATGTTGTTATTACAATTACTGAAAAAGGCTACATAAAGAGAATGCCGTTTAAATCTTATAATGAACAGAGACGCGGAGGGCAGGGAGTTATTGGGGCTGGGCTTACTACTGAAGATTTTGTGAAACAGCTAATAACTTGTTCGACTCATGATTATCTTTTGCTTTTTACAAAACGTGGAAGATTGTTTTGGTTGAAGGCATATAAAATTCCAGAGATGCAGAGGCAAGGAAAAGGGCAGGCGATAATTAATTTGTTGAATATTAAAGATGACGAGATTACAAGTATTGTATCTATTAAAAATTTTGAAGATTATCTTTTCCTTGTGACAAAAAAAGGAATGGTTAAAAAAATTCGGACAGAGTTATTTTCAAAGCCGAGAAATACAGGAGTGCGGATAATTAATCTTCCGCATGATAATTCTGATAGTGTTGTTGATGTTAAGATGATAAAGGAGAAGCAGGAAGTTATGTTAATGAGCGCAAATGGGCAGGCAATTAAATTTAATTCAAATGAAGTTCGTTCAATGGGGAGAGCAAGTTATGGAGTTAATGGGATAAAGTTTTCAAAAGAGGACGAAGTTGTGAGTATGGAAATTGTTCCATTGGAAAAAACAAATGAAACGATTTTGACTGTAACTGAAAAAGGTTATGGAAAAAGAAGCAAGATTGAGGATTATCGGAGGACAGGGAGAGCAGGAAAAGGAGTGATAAATTTAAAAGTTAGTGAGAAGACAGGGAATGTAATTAGGACTATTGCTGTGATGCCAAAAGATAATATTGTGATAACGACGAAAAAGGGAATTGTTATTCGGACTTCTGTAAAAAATATTAGAGTGATGGGACGGACTGCGCAGGGAGTTAGGGTGATAAAATTGAAAGTGGGGGATAAAGTGGGAGATGTTGTGGGGTTGGGGGGGATTGATGATTAAACTATTCTCTCAAATATTCGTTGAACATTCCATGAAAAAGTAGGCAAGATATCAAAAAAGGATTTCGAAGAAATAAAAAATAAAATCAAAGAAGTTTTAGATTTGTGATTTTTCAATCCCTGCCTTTGCGAACAGGGAGACATCCCGAAGGAATTTGTAATATTACAATGTTTTTAGAGTTTAAATGGTTTTTAGTTTAGGGAGGGGGGAATTACTTGAATTTTATTAAAGAAATCTCTTTAAATAATTTTTAATTTTTTTGCTTTTTTAATAAATTTTTTTTGTTTCTTGAAGGCTAATGTTGTATTCTTCATATACATTTCATTAATTCTTCCATGAGGACAAATATTTTTCAGTTGATTTATTTTTATGTTTCTTTTATCCTCTAAATATCTATTAAAATCAAATTTAAAACTAATTCTTACAGATTATTGAAGCAACTATCACAATTATCAAAATAATAACTTGAGAAAAATTCATCATGCTTCCCCCTCAACAACTCTTATCTCCTCCTCACTCAAACCATATAAATCATAAACCATTTTGTTAATTTTATCGTCAGTCTTATCAATTTCATCTTTTAATTTTTCTTTATCTTCTTTAATATCTAAAAAATTAAATTTATGCTGAGCAGATAATTTCTTTGCATCTCCAATCAATATAAATTCTTGATAGTTTGTTGCAATACCCCAATTTAAATTAAGCTTGCCCATATAATTCCATAATTGATTTACAGGAGTTTCTTGTCCTTCCCTATATCCAAGTTGTTTCTCCTCAAGTTTCTTTTTTGAACCCTTTACTTCAATACCTAGTTTTCTCCCATCAATTTTATCAAATGAAAAATCAATCCTGCCCTTTTCATGATTTGTCTCAACTAAATCATATCCCAATATTTTATTTAAGATTATTGATGCAAATTTAATATATCCTTCTTTCTCGATGGTTAACTCTCCCTGTTCTAATAATTTCAACCATTCTTCTGCAGATTTTTTCTGATCGTTACTAAGCTTAATTTCCGAAATTTTTCTTTGAAGAGTTTTTTCATTGAATAAAGGACTTATCATATAATCTTCAAGAAACACCACTATTTTAAATTTACCTATTGAAAAAACCCTTAAATCTCAGACACCACAACCGCCAAATTTTTAAAACCCTCTTTGCTTATTATAAAAGAGGTGAAAATGAAATTTATTAAGAAGATAGAGAGGAATAGATTTAAGAAATTATTTAAGAGTAAATATTTTTGGATTGCGTTGATTGTATTGATGGTTGGAATTTCTGTTAATCAATTAGTAAGTTTTCATCTTAGGCAAAAATATGGAGATACACTTCCTATTTTGAGTGATTTTATTTTAGATACTCTCCCTTATTGGAATGTAATTTGGCTCTATGATTTATTGTCGATTTTTCCTATTGTTTTAATTATCTTTTATGCCTATAAAAAAGATTTTAATAAAATTCCTTATTTTATTTTGCTTTTTGGAATTTTGAATTTAACGCGGGGAATTTTTATTGGGCTGACTCCTTTTGGTTCTCCAAATAATGGGGCAATTGGTTTGTTTAAGGGTTCTGCATTTAGAGATGGAGTTTATCCTTCAGGACACACAGGTTCTGCTTTTCTTTCTTATCTTTTATCTACTGGCTGGTGGAAATTTGTTATTTTTATTTTTATGTTAGGAATAATTTCTACATTACTCCTTGGAAGAGGACATTACAGCATTGATATTTTTTCAGCTCTGCTTTTTTCTTATGCGATTTATTCTTTTGGAGAGAAGTATTTTAAGAGGAAGTTTGTTTTGAGGTAATTTCCTTAAACCCGCAATATTTCCACAAAACTTTTGGAATCTTTATCGAACCGTCTTTTTGCTGGTTGTTTTCTAAAATAGCGACGAGGATTCGTGAAGTTGCAAGTGCAGTGTTGTTTAAAGTGTGGATAATTTGCCTCTCTCCGTTTTTTCTTACAACTTTTATATTATGGTCGCGCGCCTGATAATCTTTAATATTTGACAGGGACATTACTTCTCCGTATGAGTTTGTTGTTGGACGCCAGACTTCAATGTCAGCGCTTCGGAATTTCCACTTTGCCAAGTCGCCTGTGCAAATTTCAACAATTCTGTAAGGGAGTTTTAATTCTTTTAAAATTCCTTCTGAATTTTTTAATAACTCATCGTAGAATTTTTCTGAATGTTCTGGAAGACAAAAAATAAACTGCTCGACTTTGTTAAATTGATGGGTTCTCCAAAGGCCTTTTTCATTTATTCCGTGAGAGCCGATTTCTTTTCTAAAGCACATTGAGTATGAAAAGTATTTTTTCGGAAGCTGTTTTTCATTAAAAGTTTGATTTTTGTGCATTGCTATAAGTGAATGTTCTGCAGTTCCGATCAGAGCAAGGTCTGTGTCTTCAACTGCGTAAATAGAATTTGTGAAACTTTCCTCGCTTTCAGATGTTGTTAAAATTTCTTTTCGAATCATCAAAGGAGTTTCAATATATTCGTATTTCTTTTTTTCCATGTAGTCAATTCCAAATTTAATTAATGCCTGATTTAAAATTGCAAGTTTATTTTTTAGATAATAAAATCCGTTGCCAGATGTTTTTGCTGACTCTTCGAAATCTGCAATTCCCAGTTTTTCTGCAAGCTCCACATGATTTTTTACTTTGAAATTGAATTTGGGAATTTTTCCGAATTTTTTAATTTCAACATTATCTGAATCATCTTTTCCCAGAGGAGTTTTATCTGAAATAATATTTGGAATTGTTGCAAGGAGTTTGTCTCTTTTTTTCTTTAATTCATTTGTTTGAACTTCAATTTTTTTGATTTTATCAGGAATTAATTTTGCTTTTTTTATTAATTGTTTAAAATCTTTTTTTTGTTTTTTTGCTTGATTAATTTTCTTAGATATCTTATTTCTTTCTGAACGGAGTTTGTCAGCTTCATGTTTTTTCTTTCTCCATTGTTCATCTAATTTTAATACTGCATTTATAACTTCTGATTTTTGTCCTGTGCGTTTTTGATTTTCTTTTACAAGTTCTGGATTTTCCCTTATTAGTTTTATGTCTATCATGTTTTAGAAGGGTATTGTAAATATATAAGGTTTTTGGAAAATTTAGTATCTCCGATAGTTATAAATGATTTTGGAATTCCCAAGAGTTGGGGGAAGAATGAGGGGATGTGGTGAGTGATTTGACGAGCGAGTTTCAAAAGAGTGCAAAAAGGCGAGTCAGGTCGCGAGAAAGGGCGGGTTTTCGACGAAGTCGAAGTTAGTGAGAATTCGGAATTCCAAAATGACAAAAATTCACGGGATACTAGAATTAATTGTTTTGAAGCTCTTCTCTCTTAATTGGGGTGACACCTCGTTTTCCTACAACAATTTCTGCTGCGCGGTTTGCGAGTTTTGTTGACTCTACTAAATTGTATCCTGAAATAAGTGATAGGGTTAAGGTTGCTAAAACTGTGTCTCCTGCTCCTGCTACATCATAAACCTCTTTTACATTTGTGGGGAGGTATATTGTTCCGTTGTTTTTTTCAAATATTGAAATTCCCTCTGAACCTTTGGTAATTATGACATTTGTATTTAATTTTTCTTGAAGAATTCTGCCGGCATTTTCTATATTTTCATGATTTGTCATTTCAATTGCTTCTTTTTTATTTGGTTTAAGTAAATCTATGTTTTTGTAAAATCTGAAATTTTTTGGCTTGCAATCTGCAGTTATTAACTTATTATTTTGTTTTGCCAGGGAAATTATATTTTTTACTAAATTTTCTGTTAGTGTTCCTTTATTATAATCGCTAAGGATAATTGCATTAATTTCTTGAATTTTTTCTTTTATCAAGGAAAGTATTTTTTGTTCTTCCTGAGAATTTATAGGAGAATTATCTTCATAATCAATTCTAAAAAGGTGCTGATTTGACATTCCCCGAATTTTTTGAGTTGTTGGTTTTTGAGTTGTTAGAATTAATGAAGTGTCAATATTACTTTTTTGAAATTTATTTTTTAAAATTTTTCCTGAGTTATCATCACCAATTGTTCCTGCAACAAAAACCTTTGCGCCTAAAGATACTAAATTGTTTGCCAGATTTGCTGCACCTCCTGGATTAAAAGATTCCTTTTCTACTTTTAGCACAATTACTGGAGCTTCAGGAGAGATTCTTGAAACTTTTCCGTGAATATGTTTATCAAGCATGAGATCTCCTACAACTAATATATTTTTTTCAGAAAATTTTTCTATATTTTGTAAATTAATTAAGTCCATTAATTAAAATATTTCAATTAGTTTAAAAATATATTGTAGTTGAAATATATGTTTTAGACGAATAATTTATTTAAACGCTTTTTTAATTGTTTTTTTATGAAAATTGGGATAATTGGAGGCAGTGGGTTAGATGACTCTAAGTTGTTGAAGAATTATGAAGAAAAAGAAGTTGAGACTCCTTATGGAAAGCCTTCCTCTAAGATTGTATGCGGGAAACTCGCAGGGATAGAGGTTTGCATTCTTGCTCGCCATGGAAAAAATCATGAAATTCCTCCTTCACAAATTAATTATCGTGCGAATATTTATGCTTTGAAATCTCTTGGTTGTGAAAAAATAATTGCAACTAGTGCTGTTGGAAGTTTGAAAGAAGAAATTAAACCAGGGGATTTGGTTTTTCCAGATCAGTTTATTGATTTTACAAAACATCGGAAGTTGACTTTTCATGATTCTCCTGGAGAGGTAAAGCATACTGAGATGGCTGAACCATTTTCTTCGAATTTGAGAAAGATTTTGATTAGAAATGCGAAAGAACTTGGATTTGCAAAACATGACAAGGCAACGATTGTTGTTATTGAAGGGCCGAGGTTTTCAACAAAAGCAGAGAGCTTTATGTTTAGAAATTTTGCTGATATAATTGGCATGACTGCTGTTCCTGAGTGTTCACTGGCAAGGGAGCTGGGAATTGAATATGCAACTGTTGCAATGTCAACTGATTATGACTGCTGGAAAGAAAATGAATCTCCAGTAACTTTTGAGATGGTGATGCAGAGAATGAAAGAAAATTCTGAGAAAGTTAAGAAGCTGATTATTGGGATTTTGCCTGAGATTGTGAATGAGGATGAGGATTTTATTAAGTCGCGGATTATTTCTATTAAGAATTTTCCGAAGACAGGAGTTATTTTTCGGGATGTGACTTCTTTGATTCAGGATGCTGAGGGTTTGAAAAGGGTGATTAACATTTTTGAAAAGCGCTATGAGGAGAAAGAGATTGATTTGATTGCTGGGATTGAGAGTCGGGGATTTATTGTTGCCAGTGCTTTGGCTTTGCGTCTTGGCAAGGGAGTTGTGCTTATTAGAAAGCCAGGGAAATTGCCTCGGGAAACTTTGAAGGAAGAATATTCTTTGGAGTATGGAACTGACGCTGTGGAGATTCATAAGGATGCAATTTCTCCTGGGCAGAAGGTTTTGTTAGTTGATGATTTGCTTGCAACTGGGGGGACTGCAGGAGCAACACAGAATTTGATTCGAAAATTGGGAGGGGAGATAATTTCTACAGGGTTTATTATTGAACTACCGGATTTGGGAGGGCGAAGAAAATTATCAGGAGAGGTGTTTAGTATTGTGGAGTTTAAGGGGGAATAATGATAAAATTTTTTGAAAAACATAATAAATTATCTCTGGGCATAACTATTTTAATTGCAATTATAATTTTTTGTTTTTCATCTATTTCTTTTGAACCTGTTGTTGCGCAAAAAGGAAATTCGTATTCAATAATTTATCACTCTTTTATTTTCTTTTTGTTGGGGGTCTTTTTTTTAATTTCTATTATTCAAGGAAAGGAAAAAAATTTAAAATTTCTTTTTTTAAGTTTTATTATTTTAATTTTATACGCGGTTTCAGATGAAATTCATCAGTTTTTTGTTCCTGGAAGATTTTGCACTTTTGCGGATGTTTTATTTGATGTTAGTGGAATTTTGCTTGCAGGGTTAGGGTATTTAGCAGTTTTGAGTTTTAGAAAAATTTAAAATATAGAATTTTCTTTGATAATTGTCATCACAGTTGGCTGTGGTGATTGCTAAACTACAAATATTTATAAAGCATGGTGACACCCTATTTTTATGAAATCAAGCTATCCGAATTACAGCAAAACAGGAACTATGTTTGTCTATGATAAACTGAAAGGAAAGCAGAAAAAAATCTATGAGGATTATATGACAGAGATTTCTTCAGCTGGTTCAGGCAAGGCAAGAATATACAAAATCTATCGCCCTAACTTCTTGGCTTTCATTGACATTATAGAAAAGCCACTAGACAAACTTAAACCTGAAGACATAAAAAAATACTGGGCTTTGGTTAATGATTCAGACAGAGAAGTCCATACTAAGAACCATGCAAAGCACACGGTTAAAAGATTTCTAAAATGGTATTACAAAAAAGATATTGATATGCGAGATATTTTAGACGAACTAAAATTAAAAAATCATGTAGTTAATAGGAAGAAAATCAATAAGAATAATTTACTAACAGAAAAAGAAATTGAAAGAATGTTGAAAGCGTGTAAAACTCCAAGAGAAAAAGCTCAGTTTGTTGTGGAGTATATGTTGGCTTTGCGTCCACATGAATTAAGGTTAGCAAAATGGAAGCAGATAGATTTTGACAACAAAACTTTCCATATCTATTCAAGTAAAACAAACAGCAATCGAGAACTCCCCTTAAACGAAGATTGTATTGTTTATTTAAAGAACTGGAAAAATTATTCTGAAAATATTGAAGGCGAGGATTATATTTTTTATTCTCCTGTCAATAAAGAAGAACCGATTAGTGTTTGGAGTTTCTGTTATGTAATTAAAGAATTGTCAAGACGAGCCAAGATTAAAAAATATGTTTATCCTTACTTGCTACGCCACACAAGATTAACAGAATTGAAAATTAGATTTAATGTTGATACAGCAGATAGATTAAAGTTTGGGGGACATTCTGCAAACTCCAAAATGGATGCTGTCTATAATTCAATGGACGACAAAGATATGCAGAACAATATCATTTCAAGAGTTTATAAGTTTGAAGAACTAAGTCCTGAAGATAAAGTAGAATTTGAAAAGGAAATTGCAAAACAAAATAAAGAAATAGATAAAATTAAAAATATACTTAACGTCGTAATTAAAGAAAGATTAGGCAAAACCAAAATGAAAAAAGTGAAAATTAGAGGGGAAACTCTTACCGAAGATATTGATATGTCTGAACTTATGAATGAGGTGATAGGGTAATGAAAAAATATTTGAAATGGTTGTTTACGAGATGGTATTTGTATGCTTTGACTATTGTTTATTTTCTCTATTATTATGAACATCAAACTTATTTTATATGGGAAAGTTTTTTTGGAGAATTATTAGGAACTTTCATTATATGGATTTTAATAATTTCTGCAATAGTCGGACTTAAAAAATTATATCTAAAGATTCGTAAATCCAAAGTCTAGGGAACTTCTTTTTCTACTAACTTTTTTCTTTATAGTTTTTCGTTGTTTCACAAAACCTGTCTTCGTGCCTCTCAAACTAAAAGGACTTATGCCCACGTCTCGCCTACCGACCTTAGTTGTAAATGCTGGACGTTCGAATTCCCTACCTTGCCCTTTAGGACGTATCCCACTAGCTTGAACTATTGCAGTAAAGCTCGGTCTAATCAATCGTTCTCTCCCTAATAGTTTTCTTTCCCTTTGCCTTCTCTTTCTTTCAGCAGAACCTCTAATCCTCTTAGGTGTTTTCTTTTTTCTTGGCTGTGTTTGAAATGGATCAAATTCAAAAGTAGGGATTGTAATTCCAGTTTTTAAAATTGGAGGTGGTGGAACTCTAGGTGAAGAAGGAATAAAACCAGTTGGAGTAAATGTAGTCTTAAAAACTTTGAGTGAGGGAGTTACTTTAGAGGGCGGAGCTAGTCCTCCACTAACTCCCTTCCCCTTTCCTAACCTCGATAAAGACAAACCTGAAAGAGTTGATAGTTTAGGTAATGAAACAAATGGTTTAGGTGACACAAATTGAGAAGATAATTCTCCAACACTAAAACCAGTTTCTTTTGATAAAGTTTTAAGTGAAGCTTGTAATTGTTTCTCGCTTAGAGTTCCAAGTCCTCCAGTTCCTAATCCTCCCTTTCCTAAATCGTCAATCCCTTTTCCCCCAAGTCCTCCAATATCTTTTCCCCCTAAAGCTTTTGCAATATCGTCAAATGCTTTTTGTGTTTCTTTTGTAAATTGTTTTACACCAATTTCAATAATATCCACTCGCCTACCTTTGATAATTGCTTTACCTCGAAGTCCTTTCTTAAAAGGAATTTCACCAGTACCAAAAGTTACTTCAGGTTCGACAGCACCAAAACCACGTTCTCTAAATTGCGGAACTGGTTTTAATTGTCCTGTTGGGGTTTCAACAAATTGTCCGAACCTTTTAAGTTCTGCTTGAGTTAGAGGTTTCCCTGCAGATAATTTAGCTAAAATATCTTGAGGAGGTTTAGCAACTGGAAAATCTCCGAATAAAGCTTGGGGTCTTCCTTTTCTAAATGTTACGTCACCTGAAAAAATGTCTGATAGACTAGCTTCTTTTTGAACACCTATTCCTAACCTCGAAGTTCTTAATCTTCCTTTTGGATCAAAGAATAATAACCTATCTAATTCAGCACCTAAAGGAAAATCTGTTTGTGCTGAAACTGCTTTTATTGTTTCACCTGCCCTACCAATTTGAAGACTTACAGGTTCAGCAACTTTAGAAATTGGTGAGGGTGCAAACGGAATATCAAACTTTTGGGTTACAACTAAATCATCGGCAAACTTAAAACTTTGTCTAAAACCCTCTGCCTCAAATACAACTGGAACTTTTGTTTTTATTTTAATTCCTTTAAGCCCCGTTCCAGTTCCAAGAGCAACATCTCCAGTAGATACAAACTTAGTAGAGAACCTAGCAGAACCTAACTCAAATCCCTTTCCTGCTACGCCTATTGCTTTTCCTGTTCCTTTTAACACCAAAACCTCGCCTGTCAAAGTCCCTAATGCTGTTTCTGGTGTGGGTGAAGCTAATTGAGTTCCAAACTCTTGAGCAGAAGCTACAACACCAGAAGGAATACCTGTAATGGTTTTTACTGGTTGAGTTGCTATAGCTTTTCCAAATTGAAAAGTTCTTGAGGGAAATTCTATAACTGATTGTAGAACTGAAGCACCAAATAAATTAGCTCTTCCTGATGGAGTTATTTCTCCTCGAAAACCTGCTATTTCTTTTTCTTGAATAAATGTTTTTAACTTTCCAAATTGCTGTTGAGGTGCTGGTTCGAAAGTTAATGGAGGTGGTTCACTTATAGTTGTTGTAATTGAAGCCAAACCCTTTCCAATGTCTGTTGCACTTACTTAAAATATCTTCGTCTCTTTGTCTTTCAGTTTTTGTTACTGTTCTTTTTACTGAATCTAATAAGTCCCCTGTTCCAGTATCTGTTTTTATATCTAGTAATTCTTGTTTTACCCTAAATTCAGAAACAGGAACTACATCAACTCCACGTCTTCCAGTAACAAATAAAACATCTTGTCCTGTGAATGACTTTCCTAAATCTGTTGCACCCAATAACGCTTCGTCTTTTGTTTGAAATTTAATTACACCAGCAGATTCTAATTTTGTTAAACTCGGTTGATCTAAAGCAGAAAGAGCTACACTTTGTTCTTGTCCTTTTTCGCCAATGATAAAACCTGTTAGTTGCCCACCATCGAATAAAGGTTTGCCGATTTCTCTTAGCTTTCGTTCTTGTTCAAAAGCTTTTCGAGAACCGATTCCAGAAAAAAAACCTTTCTTTTCTTCTCGTGATAGTGGACGACGAAGTCTTCCACTTAAACCAATTTGTCTTCCTCTTTCAAAAGCTTCAATATCTGCGACTTGTTTTTCAAAACTTGCAAGTTCACTTCGCTTAGAAGCTATTTGAGCTTTTGCTGTTTGGATTTCTTGCCTTGCTCTTGCAAACTTTGGCAAGGTTTCTTTTCGAGCAATTGTTTTTTGTCTTCTAATTTCTTTAAATCTTTGCTGAACACCTCCAATACCTACAGCTTCGGCAAAACTAAATTGCCTTTCTAAAGTTAGAGGTTCTTCTTGTGTTTGTTGTCGGAATTCTTGCTCTTGTTGGCTCAGTCCTGTCTCTGCACTAGCTACTCGTTCAGTTTGTTCTGCAAACTTCCTTTCAGCTTCACCAATCTGACTTTTCCATTGTGTGATTCGCTCAGTTAACGAAACCATTTTTTACCTCCAAGAAAAAGGACGGAGGGTAAAAGAGAACCCTCCGTATCAAATGGTTTCTTTAAATCCAACTTTAAAGAAATATAATTATTCATTTTTCACCTCGATAATTTCTGCGTTTATTGGTTTGCTTTTATCAGAAGTAATTATTTTCTCAATTTGTAAAAAGTATTTTTTTCCTTTCCAAAATGCTCTGCCGATTAAAACGAAATCAATCATTTTCTTTTCCTCTTTTTCTTTTTAGGTTTAGGAAATTTCTCGAGAAATAATTGTCCTGTTTGCATATTGATTCGAAGTCGCATAAAATTGGGAATTTTATTAGTCATAACAAATAAAAATCAAAAAAATATATAAAAGTTTAGGACTAACTTAGTCCCAAAATTCTAAATTAAAAACTGGTAGTTCCATTACTGGAACTCCTAGAAAATCAAAGTCCTGTTCTGGTATCTCTGGATTTTCTAGTTCTTTTGGTGTCGCTTGATATATTTCGATTTCCATTTTACTTTTGTTTTTTTACTTTCTCACGAAGCTCTTTTATAGCTTCATTAAAGACGGCTTGGGGTGAAATCTCATTCTTTTTCATCCATGCACTATTTTCTTCGTTTACACGAATTGACATTACTGAGCTTTTTCCCTTGTCTTTTTTCTTTACTTTTTCTATATCCATTTTATCCTCCTGTATGATTTATGTATGTTAAATGTAGGATATTAACCTATTTAAATGTTACTATTCAGAATTAAGCGGGAGACATTTAAGCATAGATTTCAAATTGCTGTCTAAGACTGCAAAGTTGTTTCGGCTTATCCATTCAATGAACTTTCTTACATCTCCACGTCCCTCGCCTACTTGCTCATGGACTTTCTGCATGAATAGTTTGTAGTCTGAATCTCCTAATTGGAATTTTATCGTTTTCATTTTAGTTCACACGAATGTTATTTTGGTTTACATAGTGATTACTTTGTAAACCACTACCTCCATTTTCCTTCTGAAACGATATACTCGAAAGTTTACATTTATTGTTATTTCCATACATTTTGAAATCCTTTTTTTAATTGTTTGGGGTTTACATGAAGATAAATCTCAGTTGTAGCCAACCTTGAATGCCCTAGTAGTTGTTGGATAAATTTTATATTGACATCCTTTTCAGTAAGATACATTGAAGCTCCTGAATGTCTGAGGGTATGGAAGTGAATATCTTTCTGTAAAACTTTCTTCCCTTTTGCTTTAATTGATTTATGTAGGGCTTGTCTGGTTAATTTAATTGGAAGATTGTTCAAAGAACTCAAAGCAGGTTTCATAATTGGAATATCCCTGTCCTTGTTTCCCTTTCCTTTTTTTACATGAATCCAACCACCCTCCTTATCAATGTGTTCAGGGAGTAGGTTAAGAACTTCAGAAACTCTTAGACATTGATAGAAAGCAATCTTATAAGCTGATTTAGTTCTTGGTTGTTTTGTTGCCTTGACTATTTTCAACATTTCTTCTTCTGTTATTGTATCAGGAATTTTCAAATTCATCTCATCCACCTCTTAGGAAAATTGAAAATGTATTTAAGAAATCGAATTAACCAGTAGCTCTGTAAGATATTAAAATATGTATGCCGATTGGCAATTTCCGATTTCATCTTTTCTTTTGTTTCTTTATGTTCCATTGTTCTAATTCTGTTTCTGTTGCTAAATCCACAAACATTTCTTTATTCTTAAATGTCTTTCCTGTCCATCCAACTTTGTCTGCTGATTTATCTGATGCCTTACCTTTTTCCGAAGAGGGAATATTTTCCCTATTCGTATTAGATGTGGCTTTTCTCTTCTCTGCTTCACCCTTTTCTAACTTCTCCACCTCTTTACAAATCATAACTTTCTCAATATCATTTAATTGTCGTCTTCTAATGTTATCAATAATAATGTGCATCCTAACAATTTAACTTGGATTGTATGGGAATTTATGGAAATTGAGACAATTCCTTCATTTCTTAGGTATTTTTTGATTATCATTTTATTTTTTTGATTATTTAGGAATGGTTAAGGATATTGATTAATAAGATAATTAATATTGTGTTGCACAATGGCAGTTTCACATTTATCTTTTCCATTTTGGATCTGTTTTCCTCCTTGTTCGTGGCGGACGCTGTTGTAATGCTTGTAGTCGTCTCTCTTGCTCTTCGCTTAATCCTAAGTCAAGATTATTTGCCTTAACAATCTCATTAATCATATCAATTAACACCACGTCCCAGTTCCAGTTTCGTTCTGATAACTTACGAAGTTTGACTAAGACATCCTTAACTTCAAAACTTAAACTTAATGGTGTTGTTCTGTTTTGTTTCATCTTAAATTATCTAAGATTGAAGAGAAGACATTAAACTTTGCTTCCAACCAAGCTAACATCAAACAACCCCCGACAATTCCAAAAGATATTACAACCGTTCCAACTATTGCCTCAGCCCAATTTATATCAGTCATTTTTTACAAACCTCCTATTATTTATTATCATGATCGCCCCCATAATTTTTTACGAAAGCACCGAAAACAAATGCAACGTTTTCGATTCTTAATAAAAAATGTGAAACATTTAGTTGTTGTTTTACCACACTTCTCACAAGTTGATCTTTCAATAATTGTCATTGTCTTTTTTCTTTTTATTTAATTTATATTTTCTCACTGCTCTTTCTCTTAATCTCTTCAAAAAGTAACAATCGGAACAGACAACTTTATTCCGCCAAATTGCTCTGGCTGGATTGTTGCAGCAACTTGTTTGACATTTTGTTCCATGTTTGATTCGGTAGTTTTTACGTTTCATTTTTTGCCTCCGAGTTTTTTTTCAAAGCAATCATAACAATAAGCAATATCTCCAATCTTGTAGTTGTCTTTTTCATCAGGTGTTAAAAACTTTTTACAATTTGGACAGAGAATATTCTTGCCTAAACCATCGTCATATTCATCAGATTCGTCATTTTCGTCATTTCTAATTTTTTCCTTTTTAGAACTATCATCATCATTCGTCATACATTCATCATTACTATTACTATTACTTTCTTTATTATCTGATGGTTCTGATGAATATGATGAAAAATCGTTAGTTATTGGGGATATGATTTCATCAAAGATAGTTTTGGTTAAATCATAATAAGCACCATGCATATCTTTAGCTCTTAATTCTTTGAATCCTAATTTATCTAATCTTATTGAAATGCTCTTATTTGACTTTTTTTCATCAGTTGCGTCATATAATAAATTATATTTTTGTCTGATGGCCTCAACATAAATTCTCTCAGACTTAGCAACAAGCAATAATTCATTAAGACATTTCAGATATTTGTAGTCTAATGTTCCTTCACTAATTAAATCATTCTTTCTCTGTAATGATATTTTTTCTGAAAAATCAATAATCTGAGGCAACAAATCTTTTTCATCAATTATCTTAGCGAGAACTAAAAGCGGTTTCCAAATTTGTAAATCTCTCTTTTTTAATTTACATTTAATATCAAATTGAATATAATTACTATAAAATTTATCCCATTCTTGTAAAGTAAATCTATATAATTTATTTCTTATTTTTCTCCATTTAATATTATTTACATCATCCTCAGGATCTCTTTCACCTCGACAATCAGAATCAGGAGATTTAGTATGAATTTGAGTAATCGCCCTTGTTTCAGTCGCACCATATAATCCATTAATACTTGCAATTCTTGTTGGGGAATAAACCCTATACCATTTAGTAAAATACTTATTTCCTATCTTCTCTTGCCTTGGGACTGCACCATTTCTAGTATATGAAGCATTAATTAATTCAACTCTATTATCTGCTTCCAACCCGTCTTTAGTAAACTTAAATAACTTCTCGGCCTCATCAATATATTTCGTTGGCCTCAACTCTTCAGTTATCCTAAATAAAGTAGATTCAGAAGGGTTAGTCATAATCCCTGTTGAGTTTAATGTAATGTTAGAACTAACAACCATGCCCTTTGTTTTCCCTGTTGAAGCAATTCCTCTTTCCTCTTTCAAAGGAAATGACGAACAAAGTTGATGAAAGTAAGTTCCTGTATCCCAAAGAGCATTAACAGAATACCAATTTTTTTCTCTGTAATAACAATAATATTTATATTCATTAACAATCTCTTCAAATAATTCTTTCCCATCAATCTTTTGGATTTCTCCATGTAAATAATTATCAACATCTTTTAATTCCCATCTTAAAGACATTTCATAAGGAATTGAATCATATTGTATTTTATATTCGTTTTTCATCCACTCAGAAATAACAAGGCCTCTTTTATTGGAAGTAATTATCACAGGCCTCCATACTTGCTTTTGGCCAATTATTTTCCCTTTACTATCTTCATAATCTTCCGTCCTTGGAAGTTTGATTCCAAACCCAAAAATATTATCTTTTAATTTATGAGATGTGAAAACTAATGTTTTAACTATTTTGGATTCATCAAAAATAAAAGTTTTCAAATCATTTGACAGAGCTTTTTTTTCAGGTTTCTTTGGCTCAGGTTTCTTTAATCCATAGTCTTCTCTTGCGATTTCTAAAACTTCTTTAAATTGTTCTGTGCTTAAATCTTCGTCGCAATTATTTATAATTCCTTTATTTAAACCGATAGCTTTTGCTACACCTCCTCCCCCTCCACATCTCCAACAATTAAAAGCATTCTTAGAAGGGTTGACATTAAAGTTCAACCCTGTTGTAGATCCATGCCAAGGGTTACTCCCCTGATATTCAGCTCCTCTTTTCTTTAATCCACTCATGGGAATTACTTGAGTTATTGGAATAGAATTTATATCGCTGTCTGCTTCAACTTTAAATTTAGGAAAGTTTGGTCTTTCATTATCGATAACTCTTTGGATAACAATATCAGGACATTTGTTTTTATGTTTGTCTGGATTTTTGCCTTCGAGTATTTTATGAATTGCACCATTATATTTTTTAATCTTCCAGTGTGGACGATTGATTATTGGGATTAAAGTATTTCCTAAATTACTTTTATCAAGAAATTCCCAAGCATCTTTAGGCACAATTAATTTAGCAATTTCTTTTTTACATTCATGTTCTTTATTCTCAATTAGATTTTCAATGTTACAGATATAAAGATAGTCTGAAGTTCCGCCATGCCCTGCAATACACCAGTCTAATTTATGCCCTTGTGCGTTTTCTTTAGTTTCCTGAATCCATTTCTTTCTTTGTTTTTCGTCCGCTGTTTTTAGTTCATCATTAATCTTAACTTCTTTTTCAAATTCCAAAGCAACTAAATCTTTTGGGACTTCAATCAAACAAATGTCATCAGTTAATTCATTTAGAATATATTTATCTCTTTCAGCAGTTCTTTTTGCATTACATCTTTCATGTTCCTTCTTGTCTAAAAATATATTTTTCTTAAATGCACAAGTTATTTTTCCTGAGTATTTTTCATAAAACTTCTTTTCATCAAAATCATTTTTGTCAATCTTTTCTACTTTCTTAATTGGTTTCTTTTTCACAACTTTTTTCTTTTTCGGCTCTTTAACATATTCAGCATAACCTTGAGAAATTGAACTCTCAGCAGATTTTTTAGAACAACTCACAACATCACCTTTCTTTTTCAATTCTGTATCTTTCAGGAATTTTATTTTAATCATACCTTTAATACCTCCTGAGAAATATTAGGGGTAGTAGCAGGTATTTCACTGCTACCACACTCTATAGTTTTTTTTAAAGAGGGTATGGAAATATCATTATTTGGCTCAGAACTGCCCTTTTTCAGAGGGGCTTTATTCAAACTACTATCTCTGCGACTAATTTCCTTCCCCATCCTATATTGCCACAAAAAACAATACTTCATTTCGCATTTTCTCCAACTTGTTACATCATTAGCACAGCAATTATACCTGCAGTATAAGCGGATCGCTCTGGCTCTTGTTAATTTTCTCTTGCCCTTTTGTTTCATGTATTCCTTTTGCATATCTTCATCAGTAACCATTTTGCACCTCCTCACATAGAATTATTGAACTCGGCTCTAAGGTTACTCGTTTATTAGTTTTGTCAAGAATTACAAAAGAGTGTTCTTTAACACTCAAAACTTTTCCAATATAATAATATTGATTTAAAAGAATAATTTTCACAATCTTATTCAAGTAATCAGTTAGATAATTATAGTCCATTTCTTTTACC
The DNA here is from genome assembly GCA_017609885.1 of Candidatus Pacearchaeota archaeon. Taxonomy (GTDB): domain Archaea; phylum Nanobdellota; class Nanobdellia; order Pacearchaeales; family GW2011-AR1; genus JACPLR01. The sequence continues at coordinate 2,544 of JAFCDB010000005.1, read as the reverse complement.
ATTATTAAAAAGTATATTTAATACGATAATTTTATAAACCCCAAGAACCTAACTTTCATGTAAAAAGGTGTGATATTTAGGATTTATATTTTAAGTATCATATCTCTTTAATTTTTTCCCTCCTCTTTTTTTGTATCATTCTCTTTTTTTGGCTTCACTGCTTTTTTATTAGTAATTAAAATCCTTGCCTCATGATCTACATATTTTTTTGGGATTTGAATATGAGCAGAACCGCCCCACTTTTTAACAAGTCCTCCAAATACTGCAACATAGTTTTTTTGTTTCTCTGCCTCTTCCATTAATTTATTCAAGTCCTCGACATATTTCTTCGCCTCTTTCTCAAAATCTGCTTTCCATTTCTCTAAATCTTCTTGAATTTCTTTTTTACTTGTGTCTTCCATGTGTTTTCTAAAAACACAATACTATTTAAACATTTCTATTTATGAATTAATGAATTCATTGATAATTCATTAATTCATAGTAGTAACAAACCAACACAAAATCTAAATAGCCCATTTCATTAAGAGGGGTGGTTTATCTAAAAGTTTTCCGTCCCTCTTTTTATTAAAATGAAAATCCTAATCAATGATGGAAAGTGGTTTCATGTAGCTGGTTGGATTTCCTATTATGTAGGTTGCATTGTCGTTGCTGCAACGAGGTTAGGTAGGAATGAATATTATATAGTTAAATTTATTAACCCAAATCTAGCTTATAATTATGTCACCATTCATTAAAACAATTTGTAAAAGTTGTTTTACTTGGCTGTGGTGGCAGGATAGTCCACCCGCGGCGTGGGCTGTCCACTTAATTTTCCCCCCGCGAAGAACTTGCCTTTGGAGAATTCGAGAGAAAATTTTTAATTCTTTCTCCTATGCTTAATAATTAAATAAACCCCCACAACTAATATAACTCCAAAAACTACCCAGAAAGTTATTGTATTTAAAATTAGGTGTATCATTTCCATGTTGTCCCCAAACACAACTCCAAGGTAAATTAAGATGAACGACCATATTGCGACTCCAAGTGTTGTATAAATACAGAATTTGAATAGGTTCATTTTACCAAATCCTGCTGGCAGTGATATGAGCTGCCTGATTCCTGGGATGAGTCTTCCGAGGAAAGTCATGATTTCGCCATGTTCTTTCAAATATTTTTCTGATTTGATTAGAGTTTCTTGATTAATGAAAAGGAACTTTCCATATTTTTTAGTTAGAAAATTTACTGTGCCTCTTCCAAGGTAAAATGCGATAGAATAATTTATCAATGCTCCTGCAAGTGCCCCTAAAACTGCTGCTGCGAAAACAAGAATAAATGACATTTCTCCTCGGGAAACAAGAATTCCTGCAGGAATTAAGACAACTTCGCTTGGAAATGGGACAAAGGAGCTTTCAATCATCATTAAAAGAAAAATTCCAATATAGTCAAGAGTTCCTATTGTTGTGACAAGAAATTCCGTGAGATTATCAAATAGTTGGCTTATCATTTAGTTAATTAGTTAAAGGGGTTTATAAAAATAGCCCTGCCAGTGCTTATTCACTCACTTTTTCTTAGAACCTTCAAAAGCCCTTAAGATTTCTAGGGGAACTCCGAGGACAACAGTGTTGCTTTGGTCGGAACTTAAATCATTGAGGGTTTGCAAAGTTCTAAGATGCAATGCTCCAGGAGCACTTGCTAAAGTCTTTGCAGCTTTTGCCATATTATTTGCCGCAATTACTTCTCCTTCTGCTTTGATTATAACTGCCCGCTTTTCTCTTTCAGCTTCAGCCTGCTTACCAATAACTCTCTTCATTTCTTGTGCTAAAGTAATGTCTTTTAATTCAACACTATTAACTTTTATTCCCCAAGGGTCTGTTTCCTTATCAACAATAACACGAATCTTCTCTGAAACTTCGTCTCTTTTACTTAATAGTTCATCTAATTCAACTTCTCCAATAATATTTCTCATTGTTGTTTGTGCCAACTGAGAAATCGCGTAATTGAATTTTTCAACTTCGATAATTGCCTTTTTTGCATCAATTACTTTATAATAAATTACTGCATTTATTCCGACAGTTATATTATCTTTTGTAATAGATTCTTGGTCAGGGACATCTGCAACTTTCACCCTAATATCGACTCTCTGCCATGATTGAATAATTGGTATAACTAATCTTAATCCAGGACTCATCATTCCTGTGAATTTTCCAAAAGTAAATCTAACTCCGCGTTCATATTCTTTAACAATTTTTAGTCCTGTTAGTATAAATAATGCAATTGCCCCTAATATGTAAAAGATAATTCCTATCATAAAAATAGGGAGAATGTTCATTATTTAAATGTTATGATAGCCTGATACTGTCAAGTTAACGATACTTCCCAAGATCTAACAAATTCTATCAAACTCAACAATTTATTTCTCTCCAACTCCAAATCAATCCCAGCTTCCTCTGAAGGAGTTCTTCCCTGCAATTCCTGATGCGGATTAACAAAATTGTAAATCACTCTTCGCAAATCCATAAAATTTCTCGCACCATCAAAATCCTTAAATCTGCTTCGAATATTTTT
>JAFCDB010000036.1 GCA_017609885.1 Candidatus Pacearchaeota archaeon | reverse complement strand
TCTTGCAGAAGCAAGAAATTTATAAAGTTCAGATTGTTTGTTCATTTGACTTACCTCCTTTAGTCAATAAAAGTGGTAAGTCATTTTATTTTATAATGGTTTCACCAAAGCCCGTTTTCGTAACGGAGCGGAGAAAACACAATATTACCCCTCTCTATAAATAAAGAAAAAATCAAATTTATTCCCCTTTTTAGAAAGCCTATCTTCATTTTACCTCTTAGAAAAATATTTTTTGAATTGAGTATAACGTTAGGGATATACGAAGTCGCCGAAGGCGATTTGGGTGGAGCGAGGTGCAACCGAGCGAAATCGTTAAATCGCTGTTAGTTTCTCCCGTTAGGGATTGATTTTTAGTGCAACATTCGGCGAAGCCGAAAAAATCAAAGTCGTCGGACTAAAATTAAAAATAGGGGCTGGTAAGCATTATAGAATTAAATTATCTGTTTGCAAGTAATTGGAATTTCTCCATTGAATAAATCTCTTGCAACAACATTTAAATCTTCTTCTTTATCATCACAGGAATAAGCTTCAATCAAAGGACTATTATCAATTACATAATTATAAAATTCATCATGAGACATTTCCATAGAATCTCCCATTCCAGGCTTAATACCATTTGGAAATGTTGCAGGGACAATAGATAATCTATCACTTTCACTTATCGCTTTAGTAATTATTGATTTATCAAAAATTGCAATGTTTTTAACGGAAGCTTCTGGATTAACAAACATAGCTACATAATATCCATTTGATAATTTTTTGATACCACGTTTAGATAAATCATCGGAGTTCATGTTAAAACATATTTCTTCTTCACTATCCATCCCATCATGAACTTTTTCACCTGTGGTATCATCATATACATCATTACTTTTTGAAATCATGTAGCAATAATCAAATAATTCATATGTAAAAAATGAACGATAAGTGTCAGTATCATTATAGTAATTGATAACACCAATATAATTTTGAGAATAATCATTATTAAGTTTAAAAATTAATTTTTCTGCTCGAGCTTGAACAGATGGTTGTTTTTGTTGAGAGCATCCAACTATTAAGAAAATAACAACAACTGCCAAAACAGCGATTATTCCAAAATAAAAATATTTTTGGTGCTTCATAATTTATAGTTATGAATAGTAACTATAAAAATGTTTTGATATGTTCAAATTTAATTGAAGCTTTCGTTAGTGACCCAGCCCCTTTATTATAAATTACCGACGATTGAGTATAACATATGCGATTAAGAGAAGTTCAATTTCCTCGAAAAAATTCTCCTCGTGAAACAGAGCTGAGAATTTTTTCAGAGCTGAAATTGAATTTGGATGAAGGCGAGGAGCTACAGCACCGCAAGGCGGAACCGTATAAGCCCTGTTAAGTCCTTTTTTCTGAAAGAAAAAATCGAGATTTTCGTTAGAAAATCGGAGAAGTCGCCAGCACTATTTTTTGTTTTTAGGGTTTTGTCGTCGCCTTTTTGCTTCTTTTTCTAAAAGAAGATTAAATTTTTTGGGGGTGGAGAAAACGATTTGTTTATTTCTTATTTATCCAGAAGGTAGAGCAGGAGGTTGAGGTATTGAGCTTCCTCCTCCAGCTATTGGAGATGAATCCCCAGTTAAAAGAAAGTATGCTCCAATTAAAACAGCAATTAAAATGAGGATTATTAAAATCCAAATCCAAGCTGAACCTCTTTTATTGTTTATCATTTTTAATTTGGTATTTGTGGAGGGGTTACTGAGCTTCCTCCAAATTGACATGAGTTTGAAACTTTTATTAATAATCCTTGACTTGACATATCTGTTGGGAAATCCATGTTTAAATCTAATTCTTGATATCCTTCAAGATAGTAATATGCTTTTTGGATATTGCAAGTTCCTTTCAAATCATTAAGACTTTGCCCTAAAGCATTTTCAGTTACAGAAACAAAATTCCATCCTGAATTTAATTCTCTTTCTGTCATTGAAATTACATCATCTGTTTCATATTCAATCATTCCGTCTCTTTCAACATAAACCCACGCAGATAAAGAATGAATTTTTGAAGTCCAACCATCATAATATCTTTTTTCTGCATTGTATTTATCTTCTTCTAAATTTGGTTTAATCCTGATATATTGGTTTGTTGAAGGTGAATAAACAAAAACAGCTGTAATATCACTTTCTTGTATGTCAGAATTGACTGTCAGAATATTTGTATAAATTCCTGCATTAAGCAAATTCCAACCTTGTCTAACAGATGCCGTATAAGTGATTCTATCTTCATCTCCTTGTATTTGTTCCATATATGCAGAAACAAATACAGCTAAACTAAGCAAACTTAGTATTGCTACCACAAAAATTATTTTTTGTTTCATCTTAACATATATAATCAAGAGGTTATTTAAAAGCTTTGCGTTTTCAAATCGTTTTTCTGGGGTGGAAAAAATTTATTATATAATTTCAAAAACGAAGTTTTTGACTATCTATCCCGAAGGGATGGCGACGACAAAACCCTTTTATTAATAATGCTGGTGATTGGATTTAACATTAGGTTAAAAGAAGTTGAATTCTCCCGCGAGTTTACGAGCTGGCTGAGAATTCAATTTGGGAATTTTCAGCAGGAAAATTCCTTTTAACCGTTGTTCATTTTCCCGA